>CAZCXL010000342.1:0-3035 GCA_964502625.1 uncultured Planctomycetales bacterium
GGGATCATGCCGCACGTGCTGGTGTGCCGCTGCGAAAAGGCCATGAACGCCGAGATGCGGCGCAAGATCTCGCTGTTCTGCAACGTGCGTC
Source organism: uncultured Planctomycetales bacterium (assembly GCA_964502625.1). Lineage (GTDB taxonomy): Bacteria > Planctomycetota > UBA1135 > UBA1135 > UBA1135 > JAQBVK01. Next base: position 92 of record CAZCXL010000342.1, read on the forward strand.
CGGAGGACGTGATCGAGGAAAAGGACGTGGAGACCACGATCTACGAGGTGCCGCTGGATTTGCGGCGCGAGGGTCTCGACGGCGCGATCGTGCGCCACCTTGGCTTGGAGCACACGCCGCAGGGCGACCTGAGCGACTGGGAAGATCTCTGCGAGCGGGTGCGCCGCCCGCGTCTGCAACTCGAGATTGCGGTGGTGGGCAAATACATCCAGTTGCACGACGCTTACAAATCCATCTACGAGGCTCTCTCCCACGGCGCGGCCGGACACCAAGTGCAGGTCCGGTTCCGCAAACTCGCGGCTGAAGATTGCGCGGACGGAGATCCGGCGCTGCTGCTTGCGGGCGTGGACGGCTTGCTGGTGCCGGGCGGCTTCGGTGAACGTGGCCTTGAGGGAAAGATTCGGGCGATTCAATGGGCGCGAGAGAACGACGTCCCTTGCTTCGGGATCTGCTTCGGAATGCAGGCCATGGTGCTCGAATACGCGCGCCACGTGGCCGGGATCGCCGGAGCTCAAACCACGGAAGTTGCGCCCCATTGCGCAGAACCGGTGATTGACCTGCTGCCCGATCAAGAGGGCGTTCATGACAAGGGCGGCACCATGCGTCTGGGCGCGTATCCCTGTCGACTCACCGATGGCAGCCGCGCGGCCGAGATTTACGGCCGTGACATGGTGTTCGAGCGCCATCGCCATCGCTGGGAGTTCAACAACGCCTATCGCGAGCGCCTGGAGACCGCTGGTCTGACTTGCTCGGGAACCTACGAGAAGCAGAACTTGGTCGAAGTGGTGGAGTTGAGCGACCGCAACTTCTTCCTCGGCGTGCAGTACCACCCCGAGTTCAAGTCGAAGCCGCTGGAGCCGCACCCCTTGTTCCAGGCCTTCATCGGCGCGGCCCTGGCGCGGCGCGGCGAAGCGGAGGACAGCGCGGTCGAGGAACCGCAGCGAGCAGGAGTGAACGCATGAGCGGCGGTCCCGTGGGTGGCGACTTCCGCATCTTCATTCAGAAGATTGCGATCCAAGGCTTCTACGCGCTCGGCATGGTGGACATTCCCGGCGCGCCGAAGCCCGCGGCGCCCAACGTCGAGGCGGCGCGCATGGTGGTCGAGGACATGAAGATGCTGCGCGAGAAAACCCGAGGGCAACTGGATCCCGGCGAGCAGATGACCATCGACAAATACATCGCGGACCTGCAGTTCCAAATTGTGGAGCGTAGCGGGCAGAGCGCAGAGTCCTAAGGCGCTAGGTCCAGGCGAAGTCCCGAGCACTCAGCTCGCAGCGTTAGGATCCGGCCCGATGCTTCCGGCCGCCCTCATTGCCTCATTCCTCTGTCTGACCTGCGCCGACGTCGCCACCGCGCAACCTCCCACGGATCTGCAGCAGGCTGGCGGAACGGGAGCGAGCGGCGACACGCGCATGATGGAAATGCCCACCATCAGCGCACGGCAGGTCGCCTTCTGTTACGCGGGTGATCTCTGGATCTGCAATCTCGACGGCAGCGAAGTGCGCCGCCTCACCACTCACCCCGGGTTCGAAGCTCAGCCGCGCTTCTCGCCGGATGGCGAGTGGATCGCCTTCTCCGGCGAGTACGACGGGAACATGGATGCTTACCTGATCCCGGTGGCCGGGGGCGAGCCCAAGCGCCTGACCTGGCACCCCGACCTCGACTGGGTGAGCGGCTTCACTCCTGACGGGAAGAGCGTCGCCTTCGAATCCCCGCGCGAGGTTCATACCACGCGCTTCCGACAACTCTTCACTGTTCCCGTCACCGGAGGCTTTCCGACGCGGGTGCCGCTCCCGTCCAGTTTCGGAGCCACGTTCTCGCCAGACGGCAAGCAGGTCGCGTACTCTCCCCATCGCCGCGCTTTCGAGCAATGGAAGAACTATCGCGGTGGCACGGCCTCGCGGATCTGGATCTGCACGCTTGACGATCTGTCGGTGGTCGAAATCCCGCAGCCGGCTGGCCGCTGCAACGACGTGGACCCGATGTGGATCGGCGATCGCCTCTTTTTCAACTCCGACCGCAACGGTGAGTTCAATCTGTTCTCTTTTGATGCGCGCAGGCAGAAAGTGGAGCAACTCACCCACCACGAGGACTTCCCGGTGACCTACGCCACCGCCGGCGGCGGCCGCATCGTCTACGAACAAGCCGGTTGGCTCCACGTTTACGATCCGCAGGCCGCGCGCAGCCAGCGGATGAAGATCGACATCGCGGCTGAATTGATCGAAACGCGCCCGCGCCTCGTCTCCGGGGAACAGTACGTGCGCGACGGATCCATCTCGCCCTCCGGCGCGCGTGCGGTCATCGATTTCCGCGGAGAAATCGTCACGCTTCCGGCCGAGAAGGGCGATCCGCGCAACCTCAGCAACTCTCCCGGAGTACACGAGCGGCATCCGGCGTGGTCTCCGGATGGCAAGACCATTGCCTGGATCTCCGACGAGGGCGGCGAGAATCATCTGGTGCTGACCGCGCAGGACGGCAAGAGTGAACCCAGAGCGTTGCCTTTGGATGGCGCCGGTTTCTACGAGCAGTTGGTGTGGTCACCGGACTCCAAGAAAATTTCTTTCTTGGACAACTCACAATCGCTGCTCTGGGTGGACGTAGAGAGCGGACGGGTGACCAAGGTGGATCAGGAGCCCGTCTACGGAGTCCTGTCCACCATTCCGCATGCTTGGTCACCCGATTCGAAGTGGCTCACGTACGCCGTCTCGATGCGCACGGCATTCCGCCAAGTGCGAGTGTGCGAAATCGCCACGGGGCAGACGCACGCGATCACGGACGGACTGTCCGACGCCACGAATCCAGTGTTCGACGCAAACGGCAAGTTCCTCTATCTCACGGCCTCCACCGATGCTGGGCCGTTCCTGACTTGGTTCTCACAGGCGAGTTCCGACATCGAGGAAACGAACTCGCTCTACCTGGTCGTGCTCGCCAGCGGCGAGCCCTC
>CAZCXL010000343.1:0-3026 GCA_964502625.1 uncultured Planctomycetales bacterium
GACCTGGCAGGCGCCGCGGCTCACGGACGGCGCGCCGGACGGACCCTATGCCGCCGCACAACTCTCGAGTTACGGACTTTCTCCGCGCGCATGGGCGGACGAAGTGGGTCAATGGGGAGATGATCGCAAACGGGAAGTCAGTTTCCGCAGCACCTGGGTGGGCGATCGCACGCACGAGCAAATCTTCTTGGATCAACTCGGTGCCGGAGTCGCCGATCTCAACTTGGTGTACTTCGGTCTGCTTGACGTGGCGGGCCACATGTTCTGGCGCTATCACCAGCCGCAGGCCTATGACTACATTCTGCCGCCGGAGCGCGTGGAATTCTTCGGTCAGCATTTACGCCACGCTTACGAAGACGTGGATGTCTGGATCGGAGAGATCCTCGCCAAGTTGCCGGCAGAGCGCATCGTGATGCTGGTCGCCGACCACGGCATGCAGGCTTATCGTCTCCACAATCCGCTGGAACTGCACAGCGGGCATCACGAACGCGGCGAGCCGGGTTGCTTCGTGCTATCCGGCACGGGAGTCACGCGCGCCGGACTGAAACCCGCGGATCAGCGCAACCTAGGTACCTTGCTCGACGTCGCGCCCACCCTGTGCGATTTGCTGGGCATTCCCGCCCTGCAAGAGATGAAGGGCAAGAGCCTGCGCACGCTGATGACCGCCGAGTGGCAGCAGGCCCAACCTGCCCTGCCGCTGGTTCCGTCAACCGCCTTCCGTGCGCCGCGGCCTCCGCGCGAGCCCGTGGCCGGAGCCAGCGACATCTTCAACAAGATGTTTGCTGAGTTGGGCTACACGGACGTGGGCGGCAAGTAGGCGAGGCGTCGTATCGCGGGCGCGTGAAGGGCGGGGCAGGCGGCGCTAGGCTGCAGGTGCCCGATGTTCCGCCGCGTCCTCCTCGCCACGGACTTCTCGCAGCAGGCCGAGGCCGCCTACCCTTGGGCGGCGAGACTCGCCTCCTCGAACCACGGCTGCTTGGTCCTGGCTCACGCGCTTGAAGACGATCTCGTCGCGACCGCGCCTGTGTTCGCGAACTACATGGCGCCTGGCGCGCTCGACGTCGGCCATTACCGCGAGGAATTCCGGCGCGGTGCGCTCAAGGCGCTCGCAGCCGCAGCAGAGCGACTCAGCGTCGATGGCCTCCCGGTGGAGACTTTGCTCCTCGAGCACGGCAAACCTGCCCAAGCCCTGGTGGAGGCGGCACTCGAGCATCGTTGCAGCGTGATCGTGATCGCCAGGCACGGGCGCAGCGGGCTTGCGCACTTGTTGCTCGGCTCGACTGCGGAGAAGGTCGTGCGCACGGCCAAAGTCCCGGTGCTCACCGTACATGAGGGGGACGTAGTCCTCGCTTCCCGCAAATGAGTGCCGCCCGCCCCGCAAATTCGCCCTCTGGCTTGCGCGCACCAGTCGTCGCCTTCGACATCGAGGTCGCCGGCTTGGACTGGGAGGAAGTGGACGAGGCCACGCGCCATTATTTGCTCGAGCGCGCGCGCCGTGAGTCTCCGGAAGAGGCCGAGGGTTTGCCGCACCGGCTTGCGCTGGTGCCGGGCATGGGCCGTGTGGTGGCGATCGGCATGTGGAATCTGGAGAAGGATCAAGGCGCAGTGCTCGCGCACGGCAGCGGCGGCAAGTGGCAACCCTTCGACGAATTGCCGGGCACAAAAATTTTCCACGGCAACGAGCGCGAGATTCTGACGGAGTTCTGGAGCCTCGCGCGCGAGTGGGGGACCGTGGTGACCTACAACGGCCGCGGCTACGACGGCCCGGTGCTCATGATCCGCTCCGCGATGCTCGGCATCGCTCCGACCCGCAACCTCCTCGGTTATCGCTACAGCCTTCGCGATCACTGCGATCTGATGGAAGTGCTGCATTTCCACGGCGCGATGCGGCGCTCCTACACCCTCGATTATTGGTGCCGACGGTTCGGAGTCGAGTCGCCCAAAGGCAAAATGGACGGCTCCCAAGTGGCGGAAAAGGCGCGCGCCGGCCGCTACGACGAGATCGCTTCCTACTGCCTGCGCGACACGCGCGCCACCGCCGACCTCTTTCGGCGTCTGCAGAACACTTTGATTCCGCTGTTGGCGCAGAGTTGAGCCCATGAGCTCGCTGGCGCGCAACACTCTGCTGCTGACGGTCGCGAAGTTCTTCAGCGTCGCAATCTACGCCCTGCTCGGCCTAGTGCTGCCGCGCCACGTCACCCTCGAGGAGAACGGCATCTATGCGCTGATGGTCTCGCTGCAGGTTTTCGGCGGCATGATCGGCTCTTTCGGCGTGCCGCTGGTGGTGACGCGGGAGCTCTCGCGCCGCCTGCACGACGGACCGCGGCTCTGGGCGCAAGGCCGGGTCGCGATGTTGCTCGGCTGCGGTGCCTCTCTCACTCTGCTCGCTGGCTTTCTGGCCTGGGAGACCTCCGGCGCTGAGGACGCCGGCCGCAAATGGTTCCTCTTTGCGATCGTTGCCGTGATGGTGATCGCGGAGTCCATCGGCAGTCTTGGCGATGCCATGTTCCAAGGGCACGAGCGCATGGGGCGTCCGGCGACCGTTGAAATTTTCACGGGCGTGGTGCGCGCTGGACTCGCGTGGATCGCACTCACCCAATTGCCGCCGCCCTGGCGGCTGGAAGGCGTGTTCCTGTGTTTCCTGGCCGGCACTCTGTGGCGGGCGTGGGTGATTCGGCGCATGGTGCATCGCGAGTTGTTGAACGGAGCCGCTACGCCGCCCGTGAGCTTGCGTGAAGCCTGGGGCGCGATCCGCGCTTCCGGTCCCGTCGCCGTGTTCCGCATGCTGCGCGTGATCCGGAACCGGATGGACGTCATCCTGATCGGTGCTTTGATCGGAATCGCCTCCACCGCCGCGAATCCGGACGAAGCACGCGGACTCTATGCCATGGCGGTTCGGTTGGCGCTGATCTTTCACACGGTCACCCTCGCATTCACCACGGCAATTTTTCCGCGCATTGCGCGCATGACCGAAGAAGGCCAAGACCTCAACGCCTTGCGTGAGCCATATGCGCGCGCCGTGCGTT
>CAZCXL010000344.1:0-3011 GCA_964502625.1 uncultured Planctomycetales bacterium
CACGGCGAGGAACTTTGGAACCAGGCCGACGGGGACCGCGATCTTCGAAAGTTTCGTGAGCAAGTGTCCCCACTCTTTGGCGAACAAGCAGACTCCGCCTCCTCGCACGATGGCGCAGATCTACGCGGTGCTCAGCGGGGAGGACGTCCGCGGGTGACCGAGAAGGCAGGACGCGCGGGGATCACACCGTCGGCCTGCAGCCAACCGCTGGCGACGTGGCGGAGTTTGGTGGCAGCGTCACCGACCAGGCTCACATCCACATCCCAAGCCGAAACGGCGAGATCGCGCAGTCCGTCGCCATCGAGGTCGAGCACGTAGACGCCGACGTATGCCGCCGCTGTTTTCACCGCCACACTCGGCGGGCCGAGCGCGGTGGACTTGCCGTCGGTAAGGATTCGCGTGAAGGGATCCGTCCAGATCCGCAGATTCCAGTCCGAACTGAAGGAGATCGCGTTGCCCCCGGCGCTGCGCACCAGGAGCAAGTCAGCGCTCGGGCCGCCGCCAAAATCCGTCCATTCCAGGCGCGAATCGTCGGAATCTGGATCTTCCGGAATCGCGAGGCGCGCCTCGGGTTCGGTAGCGAAGTGCCCCTGCGCATCTTGAAGATGGATGCGGATTTCTCCCCCGAAATAGTAGCTCAGATCCAAACGACCGTCGCCGTTGGCGTCGACCCAGGACGGTGCCGGCAGTCGCACGGAACTGAACAAAATCTTCGGTTGCTCGATGACGCCGACGTCGTCGTTGGGAACGAATACGTCGCTCAATTCTTGGCTGGACATGGAAGCGCGCACGGCTCCGCCCAGAAACGCGCGCTCGGCGGCGGGATTGCGATCGGTCAGCGGTTCGAGCGGAATGCGCGCTCGCACTTCGCCCGCGGCATCCACCACCAGATAGCCCTCACTCTGCACGAGCAGCAACTCCTGCAGTCCGTCGCCGTCCAAATCCGCTTGATGACTCCAGAAGGGCAAAGCGTCTTCGGCGGGCATGTCGAGCAACATCGGAGCTCGCGCGAAGGCGCGCAACGAGCCATCGACCGCAGAGCGCACCATGGCCGCATCCCGCGCGAGAAAGAGCACTTCTGCAGGCGCGCCAGGCGCGTAGTGCCCAACACTCCACGCGACGACCGCGCGCGGCACGGCAATGCGCTCATCCGGCTCCACCGGGAAGACTCGGCCATCGCGCTGCAGATACACCCAGAGACTGCGGCCACCGCCGTCATCCTTGACGGCGAGCCACAAGTCCAATCTGCCGTCGCCATCGGAATCGAGAAAGCGGCGCTCCAGCACCTCCTGCGGCAAGGGAACGAGTGAACGCGCCAGCGAGGACTGCTGCGGAAGGAGGACCGCCGGAAAGAGCAGCGCAAACCAGAGCATGCTCACGGGTTCCCCGCTGCGCTGGGGATGGCGAAGATCGGACTCTCTTCCAACATGGCCTCGCCCGTGCGCCAGTGCAGCAGCCCCAACACGGACCAGCGCTTCTCGTTGCCCAGGCGATCGACGCGGAAGATTTCCACCAGCAGGAGATCACCGAGCCAGAACACTCCGCGATCCGATTCGAGTTCCGTTTCCCAACAGAACAACGGCCAAAGGCCGAGCCGAGTGAGTGCGCTGCCTGGACTCCATGCGTTGATTTCGAGCGCAGATTCGCTGCCATCGGCGTGCAGGACGCGGAGTGTCGCGGGGTCCCCAGGCTTCAGTTCGAGTCCGATGCGCCGGACGAACTCTTCTGCGCTGCCCGGATCTCGGCCCATGAAGGCAAGGATGCGGTCACCGACGCGCACACCGGCCTCCGCCAGCGGACTATCCGGACCGAGGCCGATGACTTCCGGCCCCAGGCGCACGGCTTGACCGCGTCGCGCGTCTGCGTCCCGCACGGCAACGCGCAGCAGGGCCCGCTCGATCCAACCCACGGTCTGTCCTCTCTCTTGAGTGCGGATTTCCGGAAGGACTTCCGCGGTGAAGAGGCGAGATCCACGCTCCACTTCCAGGACTACGGGCCGCGCCTCATGAACGTTGGCCAAGAGATGGGTGAGCCGTCCCGGATCGTGAACGGCATTGCCGTCGAAGGTCAGGAGCACGTCGCCGATATGAACCCCGGCTCGAGCCGCCGGACCGTCCGCTTCCACCAAGCTGACCCGGACTCCCGGTTGCAGATCCAGAGATGCAAGGTCGCCCCCTTCGTTCAACACCACTTCGAGCCCGATCCACGCCGTGCTTGTGGGAGCTGCACTTTCATCGAGTGATTGGCCCGCAAAGAAGGCGCTGGGCAGCGGCAAGGGCTCGCGCGTCATCGTGCAAGCCGAGAGTGCAAGAGTGAGAAGACAGAGGTGCGGTGTGAACTTCATGCCGCGCGTTTTCGGAACAGGAGCAAGGCGCAACCCCAGGCCAGCACGAGGGCAGGCCAAGGCGCAATCCAACCGATACGAATTACAGGATCGAAAGTGAGCGGGAAGGCGTCGGTGTAGCCTTCGGCGAATTTAGCAATGCGCGCCAGATAGGAGTCTGTTCCCGTGCCGGCGAGAGTATTGGGAAAGATCCAGGGAGCCTTGTCGCCCAAAGAGTCGTGCAGAAACCACGGCGCGAGCAAGAGCGCGAATCCAAAGCCCACGGCCGCCACGGCTTGCCGACACACCGCGGAGAGCAGCAGCGCGAGTCCTCCGAGGGCGAGCAGCGGAGGGAGGCCGTGCAGCACGGACTTGTAGACGTGGAGATCGAGCGCATCTTCCGACACGGAGATCAAGACGGCGCCTTCCTCCAGCACATCGCCGGCGTCGAACCAAAGTGCGGCCGCGGCGGCAGAGGCGCCGATGGCGCAGATCGCGAGCGTCAGGGGCAGCAGCAAACCAATCACACCCCGCGCAGCGAGGAAGGAAGTACGGGAAATGCCGCGCACCAATGGATCCCGCACGGCGCCCAGATTGATTTCACGGGGTAGCGCGCTGCCGATCAGGATCAGAGTGAGCAACTCGACCAAGAAATATCCCATGCGCGTCGCGTCGGCGAATTGCGGCC
>CAZCXL010000345.1:0-2991 GCA_964502625.1 uncultured Planctomycetales bacterium
GCCCCAGCCGAGGGTTGCGTCCACGCCGCGCGCTCCGGGCTGCACGTGCAAAGCCTCGAGCACTTCAGCCACCAAGATCGGCCGATGTTGCCCCGCCGGCGTCTGCCCGCGCGCCCGCACCTGCTCCAAAATTTCCGGGTGCTCGCCCGGCGCGAGTTCCTTGTACTTCTCTTCGAAGCGCCGCGGATGCGTGCCGCGATATCGCGGACGGCGGCGTGAGGGCAAAGCTAGACCGCCGGGCTGCCCATGCGCTTCAGCCAGCGGTAATGGCTGGCTACGCCGGTCCAGAAACCGGTGTGAGCGCGGTAGCGCAATCCATAGTCGCGGCAAGTCTGCTCGACCACCGGCGCGATGGCCGGATAGTTCACGTGGCAGATCTGCGGAAACAGATGGTGCTCGACTTGGAAGTTGAGTCCACCGAGCAAGAAGGCCGCGAGCGGGCTCTTGCGCGCAAAGTCCACCGTGGTCTCGACTTGGTGTGCGGCCCACGAATGCTCAAGCCGAGTGTCTTCGCCGGTGGGCAGCGGAAACTCCGCCTCTTCGACGACGTGCGCGAGTTGAAACACCACGCTCAGCACCAGTCCGAGGAACAGCGAGGCGATCACGTAGTAGAGCGCCACGGTGCCGACCGAGAACAACATCAGCGGAATGATGAGAGTCCAACTGAGGAAGATCGCCTTGCCCACGAAGAACACCAGCAACTCGACGCCGCGCGGGCGCGGCACGCGGTGACTGCCCACGCGGCCCGTGACGAAGGCGCGGAAGTCGTCGAACAAGTGCCACTTCATGGCGAGGAAACCGTAGAGCGCCCAGAGATAGAGGTGCTGGAAGCGGTGGAAGCGCAGGCGCGCTCCGTGCGGAGTCAGCCGGCCCAGCACGCCCAGCTCCATGTCGTCGTCGTGGCCGACGACGTTGGTGTAGGTGTGATGGAAGACGCCGTGCTTGAAGTGCCAGTACCAGGAACTGCCGCCCACGAAATCCAGGGTGCGCGCCATCGCGCGGTTCATCCACGGGCGGTCCGAGTAGGCGTTGTGCCCGCCGTCGTGTTGAACATTGAAGCCGATGGCTGCCGTGGCCAGGCCGAGCAAGATCGCGAGCGGCAGCGCCTGCCACCACACGCTTGCCCAGAACACGAGGAGCGACCAGATGCCCAAGTGCGCTCCAAGCAGGAACGCGGTCTTCCCATACATGCTCGCGCAGTCGCGCTCGCGGCGCCCGTTCGAGGATAGAAACTCGTGCACCCGACGGCGCACCTCGGACTGGAACTGGGTGTCTCCTCCGAACTTGGGCCGACGATCAACTGCGGGGCTCTGCATCAGAGGGCGGACGTCCACTCCAGGACGGGAGCCCCATTATGACGCCGATGAGTCCAGATTTCCCCGGTTTCTAGCCCATCGCAGCCGCTTCGGCATGCAGCAGATCACTCCAAGTCGGCTGAAATGGCCGTGTAACCCATCCAAGCTCACTCTGCGCGGTCGGAGCATCTTTATCCGCAAGGGTTCAGCGCCGACTGCGACGTTGCACGAGCAGGATCAATCCGAGCAGAAGGAGGCCGACGGGAATGAGGACCAGCGGCGAACGCCAGGGCAGGCGTCCACGCATGGCGACGGCCAACACGATCAGCGCCGTGGCACCGATGGCAATCAGGAGGTGATGGGCGCGCAGCAACGTTGGAAGGATAGCGTGAAAAAGCAAACCGCCGAAAGCCTGTGGGCTTCCGGCGGTTTCGATGAGCGTCGCGTCGGTTTTCTACCAGGCAAAGGGCAGCTTGAGGTAGTCCACCAAGGGTCGCGGCGTATTGAGGTCGGCTCCCGCGCCTTGCGCGTCCAGGTCGAAGGTGATGCGCCAGCGGATGAAGCGGTAGCCCGTCAACAGCGAGAGGTTCGGGGTCCATGCGGTTGCGCTCGGGAACGGCGTGCCCGGCTCATTGGCGCCCGGGAACTGTTCATGCGCACCTTGGAACTCGACGCGAATGGTGGCGTTCGAAGGCAGGCGATCTCGGGTGCCGCTGGTTTCGATCCGGAAGTACTTGGAACGGATGGACCAGGTCGGAGAGTTCGGATCCACCTCGAAACTCATCGGAGTGTCAGAAACCTGGGATTGCACGCGCAGGACGTCGGTCGTGCGGTCGTAGCTGGCGCCCACGATCTGGAAGCCCTTGAGCCCGCTGGCTTTGGGGAACACGTCGTAGCCAATCAGCAAGGCGGGATTGCGCAAGAACTTGGCATCGGCGATCGCGCTCGCTGCAGGAATGGTCAGCTCGTAGGCAGCGAACGTCACCGCCAACGTGCTTCCCGTCATGGCGACCGGCTGCAGGTCCACCACTTCGTTCGTCGCGTTGACCAAACCCGTGCCGGGGGTCGTGCCCAAGAACCTGTGCAGCACGTTGGCGAAGTCCGGATAGGTCCAACTGCCGGGGGTCTGGTTGGCGCTCAGGCGCAGACCAGCGAGACCGGTGTCCACCCATTCACTCTGCGCCATCGAGGCTGCGGCGAAGAAGGGAATCAACGCGTATGCAGTCGGAGCCGAGAAGAGCCCTAGCGCTTCTTCCAACTTGTCCGTGTTCACGGGAGTGCCGATGTAGGCCTTGATGCCAGGAGAAGCCGCAGCCGGCCAGAGAATGTCGGTCAGCGGATCCGGAACGTGAATCTGGATCACTCCGTTGGCACCCGCACCACCGCGCCCCATCCGGAAGTCGCCGTTGCCGTCGTCAACGCCGTTGGGCTTCGGCGGATCGTTCGGCGCGCACCAACCGCGACGCCCGCCAAAGGCTTGCACCGGGTTGACTTGAGTCAGACTTCCGAACTGGCCCGCGTTGTTCGCCGTTCCGATGCTGAAGGCGGAAACGTCAAGACCGGTGGCGCTATGCAGCACGATGTGGCCACCGGAGCCGCCGCCGGAGCCGCTGATTCCGTTGTCGGTGTAGATCACCGATTCGCCGGAGTAGCCCACGCCGCCGTTTGCGGTCACTTTGCCCGTGGCGCCAATCTT
>CAZCXL010000346.1:0-2991 GCA_964502625.1 uncultured Planctomycetales bacterium
GATCTTCTCATTGCGGCTGCCGTTCGAAACGACCGCCACTTGCACGCCTAACTCCATCTTGAGAAAGCGCACGACCTCGCCGAAGGCCGGATGCACGGTGGGCTCGCCGCCTCCGATCAAGATCACCGAGCGCATGCCGCGCGCGCGCAAATTGCGCAGCGAGTCATAGAGTTCGGCATCCTCGTGGCGCACGGCCAGATTCAGCGCGTCCCAATCAATGCAGTGATCACAGGCGTAGTTGCAGGCTGTGGTCAGATCGAGATTGATGGAGAGCGGGCCAACGGCCGGCAAGGGCGGCGGAACGGCGCCGGCCGCACGAGAGGCGCGCACGGCCTGCCTCCAACGCACGTAGTCCAGCACGGCTGGCCGCAACCCGGGTTGCAGCAGCTTGCGCGTGAAGTCGTGAATCGGCGCGAGGGCGGCGTCCGTCGCGGGCGGCATCTCTTCCAGCGTAACGCAAGGTTAAGAGCGCTGCTGACTCCGCCACGCGTCGAGCAGGACTTCCAGGAGTGCCTGCCGACGCACCAAACCCTCGTCGAGCGGAGCCTCGCGCTTCGCACGCGCGCGCCGGACGCGCACGAAAAATTCTCGCAAGCAGGTCTCCATGGGGTCGCCGATGTCCACCGCCGGCGCGCGCTTGCCGGGCGCCGGCACCTCGGATTCGAAACGCATGCGGTAGTCCTTTGCCGTCACCCGGCGCCGGCACAAGGCCTCATCAAAGGCAAACTCGGCGGGACGCGGAGAGCGGCCGAGGTCTTCCGCCATGACCTCGCACTTAAGCGCGGACGCGTGCGTGGTGAAGACGAAATCAAGTCGCGCATCCGCCGCCTCCGCGTGTTGCTCGGCGAAACGAATCGCGGAGATCTCGGCCGGGCCAGGCCGCACAGCCTGGAGCAGACTCAGCGGATGCGAAAGCACCTCACTCCAGCGTTCGCGGCCGCGCTGCGGCGGCGCCATGAGCATGCGGAAAGTGCGCGCCGCACCGAGTTGAAAACCCGGGTGCAGCAATTGGAAGGCCGGAAGCACGTAAGGCCACTGACAATTTTCTGCCAGAACCAGGCCGGCGGCGGCGAACTCCTGCGCAAGCCCTTGGGTCTCCGAAGCATTGCCCGCGCCCAACGGTTTCTCGCACAGCACGTGGACGCCCGCATCGAGTGCCGCACGGAGCCAGGGCCGATGGGTCTCGGCCGGAGATGCAATCAAGGCCACGTCAGGCGCTGCTTCTGCAAACAAGTCCTCGGCCTCAGTGAACGGCGTCACCCGCATTCCTGCGGCCGCGAGTTCCTCTGCAGCCAAACGCGCGCTCTCCGGCCGTGTGCCGACCACCGCCACGACTTGCGCTCCCAACTTTGCGGCCTGTCGCGCCAAGAATGGACCCGTGCCGAACCGCGCGCGACGCGCGCCGACGATCGCCACACGCAGGGAACTGAAGTCCTCCGCCTCCACCCCGCCTATGCTAACCGTCCGTGCCCGCGCAGAACCTTCCGCGCACCGTCCTGCTGCGCTTGCCGAACCCACTCGGCGACGTCGTGATGGCCACGCCGCTGCTGGCCACGTTGCGCGCGCGCCTGCCCGAAGCGCGACTTGTGGCTGCCGGCGCGGATTTCTTTGGACCGCTGCTCGAAGGCCAAGCCGAGCTCGACGCCTTTCTTCCGCTGCCTCGCGCGGCGCGCTCGGGACGCGGTGCCGTAGCGCGCCAAGCGGAGATTCTGCGCAGCGCGGGAGCGGATGTCGCGCTGATCCTTCCCAACTCTTGGTCCTCTGCGCTGGCCGCGTGGCGCGCGGGCATTCCGCGCCGCATCGGACGACGCGGCGGCGGACGCGGCTGGATCCTGAACGGTTGTTTGCCGCCCATTCCCGGCCCTGCGCCGATGACGGCCCTCTACGCGGAGTTTCTCGTGCCCTTGGGCTTGGGTCTGAGCCCAGGCACCGCGCTCCCCGCCGCGCGCCTCACGCTCACACGCACGCGGCCGGCCGCCCTCAGCGCAGACTTCCGGTGGTTGGGCGTGGCGCCCGGCGCAGCCTTTGGTCCCTCCAAGCAGTACCCGGAGGCCACGCTCGTCGAGGCCGTGCGGCTAGCTTGTCGTGCTCACGGGCTACAGCCGGCATGGATCGGATCACCCGATGAGGAACCCCGACTCCGCGCACTCGCAGTGGACATTCGTGCGCGCCATCGGATCGAAGGCGCAGTCATCTGCGGAGATCTAGGCGCCGCCAAGAGCGCCATCGCCGCGTGTGCGGCCTTGCTGGCGATGGACAACGGCGCGCGGCACATCGCGGCTGCGCTCGGCGTTCCACAAGCGGTGATCTATGGTCCCACGCATCCGGCATGGAGCGCGCATGCGCTGGAGCGCACGGTCATCGTGCGGCGCGAAGGTTTGGCCTGCCTCGCTTGCCACCACAAGCATTGCCCACTCCCGAATCATCCCTGCATGCGAGAACTTGCGCCGGAAATCGTTGCCGAAGCAATCGGCAAGGCGGTCCAGATGCCCACAAAATGAATTGAGGCGCCGCAGGGGGCGCCTCGTGTGATTTGGTGGGCCGTGCAGGACTTGAACCTGCGACTTCCATCGTGTGAGGATGGCACTCTAGCCACTGAGTTAACGGCCCTGGAAGGGCGGATATGTTAGGCCTCCCCTCCCGGACCGTAAAGGCCCCGATGCGCTTGCGAATCCTGAGCTGGAACATCCACCGCTGCGTCGGATTGGATCGCCGTTTCGACCCAGATCGCGTGGTGGAAGTGCTGCGGCACCACCAAGCCGACGTCATCCTGCTGCAGGAAGTGGATCGCGGCGTGCCCCGCTCGCGGCGGCTCCTGCTCGACCATCTGCTCGCCAAGGCTCTGGAGTTCCCGTGGTCTTCCTGGGCCGAAGCGCACGTGCTGCGCGAGGGCGCTTACGGAAATGCCACCCTCTCCCGCTTCCCGATCATCAAGCGCAGGCACTTGAATCTCACCGTCGGATGGCACAAACGCCGCAATGCGCTTTACAC
>CAZCXL010000347.1:0-2964 GCA_964502625.1 uncultured Planctomycetales bacterium
ACCAATGGCGACGTCCAAGCCTTCACCGATCAGCATTCCGTCCGAAATGCCGTACCAGGTCCAGTGGGAAACGGTCAGCGTGAGCCAGGCGAAGACGCCCAAGCTCATGCTCAACACACCTTTGCGCATCAGGGAGACGCCGGCACCTGCGTGACACAGCACGATCGCCGCGATCAATGCCGCGAGCGTGCCACTCGCGAACTCGACCACTAAATTCTTCCCCATTCCGTAGGAAGTCTCGGGCCGCCAACTCAGGACTGCGCTGGGGCCCGAAGCGGGCCATTGGTCTTGAGGAACGCCTTCGAGAGCAGGAATCAGGTAGGTGCCCGCCTCGGGCGCGTTCTCGCGGAGGGCCGCGATGAGCGCTTGCTCGCCCGGCACCTTGGAGATGCCCATCTCGCCGATGGGGAGCACCATGTGGGACATAGCGCCCCAGGCGAACACGACGATTCCACCGAGCAAAGCTGCGAGGAGAACTCTCTTCATGGCGAAAGATTAGCGGCCCTGGAACTCGGGCGCACGCTTCTCGGCGAAGGCGGCGAGCGCCTCGAGGCGGTCAGCGGTGGGAATGATGCGCTGGTAGCAGGACGCCTCGTGCTCCAGAGCCTGTGCTAGAGGCAAATCGAGGCCTCCATCCAGGGCAGCCTTGGCGGCGCGCAGGGCGAGGGGACCGTTCCGGAGCAAGGCGGCGGAGATGCGCTCGGCGGACTCAGCAGTCGCGCCCGCGGCGCAGACCTCGTTCACCAAACCGCAGTTGAGCGCCTCTTCCGCGCTGAGACGTTTCGCAAGCAAGATCATCTCCTTCGCCTTCGCCAATCCCACCAGGCGCGGCAGCCGCACGCAGCCGCCGGCTCCGGGAATGATGGCGAGGCTGGTTTCCGTCAGTCCAATCTGCGCGCCTGCGTTCATCACTCGGAGATCGCAGGCAAGGGCAAGCTCGCAGCCTCCGCCGAAGGCATGGCCGTTGAGTGCGGCGATCACTGGCTGGGGAAGCGCAGCCACCTCGTCCATGGTGGCGCGAATCGTGGCAACAAAATCTCGCACCTGGGCCTCGTTCAAGCCTCGTCTCTCCTTCAGGTCGGCGCCGGCGCAGAAAGCTTTGGTGCCTGCACCCGTCAACACGACCGTCCAGACCTCGCTGTCCGCCGCGATCTCTGCAAGGAGGACGCGCAGGCGCTTGAGGGTCGCCAGCGAGAGCGCGTTGGCCGCCTCGGGCCGGTTGAGAGTGAGCCAGGCCGCGCGGCCGCGGCGCTCACAGAGGACGAGATCGGAATCGTTCATGATTTCCTGGGTCCGCGCGCCGGCCCGAGCGCCAGCGGGCGGCCCAGCTGATCCGCAAGATAGCGCGCGGCCGCGTCCACCGCGGCGGCATCCATGCCCGTGGGGACTCCGCGCTCCGCCGCCCAGGCCAGCAGCGCCCCCGTGGCCAGATTGCCCGCCGCGCCAGGCGCGAAGGGACACCCGCCGGTTCCGCCGGCGCTGGCATCGAAGGCGCGGAGGCCGAGGTCATAGCCGACAGCGCAGTTCTCGAGCGCACGTCCGTAAGTGTCGTGCATGTGCAGACCGAGACGCTCTGCGGGAAGAATCTTCAGGGCCTCCGCCACGAGCGCACGGGTCTGCGCGGGAGTGCCGATGCCCACCGTGTCCGCGAGCATCACCAACCCAACGCCTTCGGTTGCGAAGATCTCCACCAAGTCCAGCACGGCACGCGGCGGTGTTTCCTCGCGCGGCGAACCGAAGGCCATGGACAGGTACATCCGGACCGGAATGCCGTCGGCGCGCGCGGCGGCGCAGAGCGCGCGGTTCACCGCCACCGCGCGCGCGATGGGCATGCCTGAGTTGGCTTGGGAGAAGGCCTCGTTTGCGCCCACCACGGCGGTGATGGCATCCAGGCCTGCCCCGCAAAAGCGCGCGTATCCGCGCTCGTTCATCACCAGACCGACCAAGGTCAATCCTGCGCGCCAGGGAGCAAGCCGTAATGCCCCGCACACTTCTTCCGCATCTGCGAGTTGCGGCACGGCATCAGGCCGCACGAAGGAAGTGACCTCTAGGGAATCCGGGTGCGCCGCCGCGAGGAAGTGCAGCAGTTCCAACTTCTGTGTTACGGACAGCGAGGTGCGTTCGTTCTGCAGCCCATCGCGCGCGGCAACCTCGTGGATTCTCATTCGGATTTCGATTCCTGGCTGCCGCCGCGGCGGATGCGCAGGTTCAGCATCTCCACCAGCACGGAGAAACCCATCGCAAAGTAGATGTAGCTGCGCGGAATATGCACTTCCGTGCCTTCCGCGACCAGGGCCAACCCCACCATCAGGAGGAAGGCCAGCGCCAGCATCTTCACGCTGGGGTGACGGTCCACGAACTCGCTCAACGGACCGGCCAGAAACAGCATGGTGCCGACCGCGATCACAATCGCGAGCACCATCACGGGCAGATGCTCGGAAAGGCCGACCGCGCTAATCACTGAGTCCAGTGAGAACACCAGGTCCAGCAGCATGATCTGCGTAATTGCGGAACCGAAGGACAAGGTTCTAGTCTTCATCGCTTTCTCGCCGTGCGTGCCACCGGAAGAATCGAGCATGACGCTGATCTCGCTGGTCCCCTTCGCAATCAAGAACAGTCCCCCCAAGATCAACACTAGATCCCGCCCGCTGATGCCTTGGTTCATGATCGGCAGCGTGAACAAGTCGGCCGTCAGCCGCGCCAGCCACACCAAGGAGAACAAGAGGCCGATGCGCATGAGCATGGCTCCAGCCAGCCCCAGCTTGCGCGCTCGCGCGCGCTGCGCCGCGGGCAACTTGCCCACCACGATGGCGAGGAAGATGATGTTGTCCACGCCGAGCACGATCTCGAGCAGCGTGAGGGTCAGCAGCGCCAACCAGGCCTGCGGTTCTGTGATCCAGGTCAGCCAATCCATGGGTAAGCAGCGAAATGGCTTTCGGCAACTGCGTCAGCATCAATTGCAGG
>CAZCXL010000348.1:0-2961 GCA_964502625.1 uncultured Planctomycetales bacterium
AAGTGGGTGCTCAGAATCCTGCAGGAGACGAACGATCCGCGCTTTGCTCCCTGCCAAAACGGCACCTATGAGCGAAATCGGGTCCGCTTCGACGAGCGCGTCCGCACCTTTGTGAACGTGGGTCCCGGCACACTGCCGGAGACCTTCAGGCTCCAGGGGAACGAGTGGATCGAACTGGGAAGGGATGGGAGCGTATTACCCGGACCTCGGCGACCGATCTGGCCGCCGAAATAGGGGAGGAGAGGCTTGACCGGGCTGTCCGGGCTAGGGTTAGACTAGGACCCTGGGCGGTTTCCGCTCTTGCTCTCACCATGAATCATTCCTTCCATACTTCTTGCCTCGCCGCGGGCGTGCTTGCGGCGGTTTTCGTCTTCGGTAACCACTCAGCCGTGCAGGATCCGACCGAGACTGGGGCCTTCAACTTCAAGGCGCCGAAGGATTGGGAGTTCGTCTTGCCCAGCGAATCCTGGACCACCATTTACGGCGGCATTCCGATCGCCCACGGAAATGAGGAAGGATTTCTCGTCAACAACGAGCCTTACACCCTCACGGTGGACACCGACGGCAATGGCAAGCCCGACGAAGAAGTGAAAGGCGTGCATGGTCTGGTCGAACTTCGCGGCGTGCGCGCTGATGGCAGCAAATTCAAATATGTGGCCAGGATCCGCAATGAGAACGACCTGTGGCAATTCGCCTGCGGTGGAACCATGCAGGGCAAATTGGGCGGCACTACCGTCACCTTGATTGACCAAAACAACAACGGCCGTTGGAATGACTATGGCGAAGACGCCATGGTGATCGGCGACTCCACGGCGGCTTGTCTGCTGTCGCGCGCCGTCAGCCTGGGCGGCAAAGTGTTCGCTCTGGAAGTGAGCGAGACGGGCGAAAGCGCCACCATCCGCCCCTTCGAAGGCGAGGTTGGAGTGCTCGACATGGCCTCGGGGTTCGGCACGGACGGGAAGTTACTCTCCGTGGTAATGGAATCCGTAGATGGGGCATACAGTTTCGAGCTCGCCTCGGAACGCAGCGGCCTCAAAGTGCCAGCGGGGCAGTATCGCTTGGTGTTCGCGTACGGCCGCAAAGGCGGCGAATCGGTCAAGGGACGCGATGGCCACATGAAGGCCGTGCGTGTGGATCCGAATGAGACGCGGGTCGTGCAGTGGGGCGCTCCGGTGCAGTTGGAGTTCAACTGGTCGCCGACCGGCCCTGGCGAGATTCAGGTGGAGATTCCGAGTTTCTTCGGCGCAGCCGGCGAAGAGTGGTACGAGTTTCAGCCGGACGCGAAGTCGCCGAAGATTTTCGTGCTGGACGCGAAGGGCAAAGAACTCTGGTCAGGCCAGTTTGGCGGTTGCTGAGGCGGCGGTTTTGCACCGGCATCCGTGAAGGTGCCGGAAAACAAAGAGTTCTCGATCGCGGTCACGCACACCCGTCGCATGTTCGGTCCGATCGAAGCCGTTCCGTCGGAGAAGGCTCCGGCTCAAGCCATCACGCCCTCGGGCGGAGTGAAGTAAGGAAGCCGGTTCCACTGAACGGGGAATCTCAGTCGTCGTGCCTCGAGATTTCAGAGCCCACGTCCTGCGTCTAGAATCCCCTAGCATGAAAAAAATTCCGGACTGGTACTACCACCGCAGCGGCTGAACCTCCTGCACCAAGGCCGACGCTTTCCTGGCGAAGCGCAGCATCGCCGTCCGTGAGACGGTGAAAGCAGGCACGAAGAAATTCGGTGCGGCGGATCTGAAGAGTCTGTTCGCTGGCGCCAAGAGTGTGGTCGTCTCGCGCGGTAGCAAGAGCATCGTGCTTGACCTGAAGGCGGCACCGCCGGGGAGTGCCGTGTTCGCTGAGGCGGTGCTCGGACCCACTGGCAATCTGCGTGCACCGACCTTGAGACTGGGGAATGCCTGGCTAGTTGGCTTTGGCGAGGCAGCCTGGACCGAGGAAATGGAGTAGGGAACCTATCTTCGGCTGGTTGAGATCCTTCTCGGCGCGCGCGAAAGGCAGCATCGCCAGGCCCCTGCGGCAGTCCAGCTCACTTCGCGACGTGAACGGCCTGGGTGCGCAGATCATGCGTCAGCAGTTCCACCTCATCGGGCAATTTCTCTGTGAACAATGCGTCTTGAGCTTCAAGTTTCGGGTCGCGTGCGCAGTTGCGGAGCTCGAGGAGGGTTCTCTCGCCGTCCTTGTTGGAGTGCAAGATCGACTCAAGCACGAGTCGCTGGTCTACCCAAGTCGTGCGCAACTCGAGGCGCGCGATCACTTTGCGCAGAGCCTCCGTTTTGGGAACCAGAACTACCCGATCACCCGCAGGCTCACGCTTGACTTCTAGCACGTCAAAATTGGTTTCCAATCCCTTGGAGTCGCCACCGATGCACTGCAGCATCGCGTCGGCGAGCGGATTCTCCTTATAGAGGAAGCGCTCCGCTCGATTCCGTGCGCGGTACCAAACCTGATGGCTGGTGCGGTCAGTCCGGATCCACAGCGCCTCGGGCTTGTCCACGCACATCGTCAGGGTGAGCGGTTCGATGCGCAAATACAGTTTGCCGGAGGCCACGAGTGGCTTCTCGAAGAGCACGGATTCCTGGGTTTGCACATAGTCGGCGGTGAGAACGCCAACACCTTTGGCTGCGCTGCCGAGCGCAAGCAGGACCGCCTGTCCTTCCTGCGCAGTGATTGACGATGTGGGCTTCGTGGCGCCGTCTTGTGGAACGAGCAGTAGCAGCAATACGAGCAGGGATTCACTCATCGCGGAGCAGTCGCGGCAGGATAAGCATGGTAGCAAGATAACAGACGATCATGCCGCTGGCGACGAGTGCGCCCAACGATGCGATGCCAGGCGAGTCGGCGCTCATCAAAGAGCCGAATCCAATCATGGTCGTGATCGTTGTATCTCGAATTGCGCGGCTGGTCGAGCGTCGCGACTCTGCGGCTTTCCCCGCGCTTAGTTGGGTCTTTCCGCCGAATAGT
>CAZCXL010000349.1:0-2932 GCA_964502625.1 uncultured Planctomycetales bacterium
TCCGAGCAATCAGGCGTTGGACGTCGCGCCATGTCGGCCCACCCGGCAAGGCCTCTTGGAAGAAAATACGCGGGCCACGTATGGCCTCGGCCAGTGAAGCGTCACACCAACCACGCGTAAATATTCGGTGAACACGTCTTCCGGTCGGAAGGATAGATCGTTCCCCCCACGGATCGTGCGGACCCCCCGAGGGGGTCCGCCCGGGCTCGGCGCCTACGGCGCCGAGCTGTGGGCGCAGCGAATTTCACGAAAGTTTGCCGCAGAAAAAGCTGGACACGCATCCGCCTTGTAATGTAATCTTCTCGGCATGATCGTTCCCTCCGCCGAGGTCGAATCCCCCGAAACTCTAAACGAGCTGCGTTGGCGCGCAAGCCATTACCAAGGGCTGCATGCTCGCGCCGTTGAGCGGGAAGGGGTTTTGAAATCTCAGCTAGATGCCCTTAATGAACTCCTTGAACGGCAACAGGCACAGATCACCGATCAAGCTCAACAGATTGAAAATCTAAAAGCGGATAACGCCTGGCTCAAGCAACAACTGTTCGGCCAAAAGTCAGAGCAGACGAACACGGATTGTCAGGACAACGCATTGGCAGGAAATTCTGGAACTGCGGCGCCTAAAGAAGGCAAGAAGAAACGAGGCCAACAACTGGGATCGCAAGGTCACGGACGCCAAAGCCGCACACACCCGAGCCTTGAAGTTAAGGAAATCGCGCACGACTTGCCGGAGGACAAACGGGTTTGCCCCCGGTGCAAGCTGCCTTTTGTCTCATTTCCCGGCACCGCTGATTCCGAAGAGCTTCATTGGGAAGTTCACATTATCCGGCGCGTCCACAAATGCAAGCGTTACAAACCTGCATGCGCGTGCAAGGTCGTGCCCGGCATTGTCACAGCGCCGCCCCCGCCTAAACTTATTCCCAAGGGCAAGTTCTCCTGCGAATTTTGGGCGCGCATGTTGCTGGAAAAGTTTTTGCTCCAGAGGCCTATCCATCGGATTCTCTTGGCGTTGACCATGGAAGGATTGGATCTGTCATCGGGGACGATCGCCGGAGGCTTTCAGCGCCTTGATGTTCTGCTGGAGCCCATTTACGCCGGTATCGTTGCGCGCAGCCACCAAGCCCAGCTGCGGAAGATGGATGAAACACGTTGGCTTGTTTTTGTCCCGAAAGAAGGTAAAGAGGGATACCGCTGGTGGATGTGGATCGACGTGACAGCAGAGACGGTCGTCTACATCCTCGATCCCTGGCGCTCGGCCGCAGTCTTGCGGAAATACCTGGGCCCCTGGGAAGGTTTTCTGCTGGTGGATTGCTATTCAGCCTATAAGGCGCACCAAGCCTGGGCTGCAAGACTGGGGATCAAAATTCTCATCGCTTTCTGCTGGGCTCATCGACGGCGGGATTTCGTCGAGATCGGCGACGGCTATCCTCGGCTACGCTTGTGGGCCGAAGGTTGGGTCGCGCGCGTCAACGAGCTGTTTCACATCAATAACCAACGAGTAGCTGCAGCGGCTCGCTCGCCATCTTTCCAGGCACACGATCAGAAGTTGCGCCAGGCTCTGGTGGCGATGGAAAATATCCGTGATCAGGAACTTGCTGATCCGCAGCTGCACCCTGTCCAAAAGCAGGTCCTGGCATGTCTGCGTCGACACTGGGAAGGGCTCATGCGGTTCGTGGATCATCCGGCAATCCCCATGGACAACAATGAATCGGAACGACTTCAACGTCCAGAGGCCCTGGGTCGCAAGAACTACTACGGCAGCGGTTCGCTCTGGAGCGGCCAGTTCAGCGCCCATGCCTTCACGATCATTCAAACGTTGCGGCAGAATGGCCTTGATCCGCAACGGTGGTTTTTCGCCTACTTCAAAGCTTGCGCGGAAAATGGCGGCAAAGTTCCACAATCGATTGACCCCTGGCTGCCTTGGAACTTATCGCCGGAACAGAAAGACGCTTGGCGTCTGCCGTGGCATCCCAAGTGACCTCACCCCATGCACAGGTGGGCGCGCGGCGCTATTGTGGGCGCCTGTTCAGTGGGGAAGAACTCCTTGGAATTGGGCGCCTCATAGTCGAGCACCCATCTTACAATCGCGTCGCGCTTTCACGCGCGGTCTGTGACGCCATCGGTTGGATCAAGCCCGATGGCCGTCGCAAGGAAATGTCCTGCCGGGTTGCAATGCTACGCATGCACCGCGATGGACTCATCATTCTGCCTCCGCCACTTAAGGGCAACGGGAACGGTCGAACCAGGCCCAACCTGACCTTCGCATCGCTGCCCCAATTGCCAGTCTCACTTCCAGCCGGGGCCCTGGGCGAACTGGAGTTGCGGCGCGTCACCCCACGAGACTCGTCGCTTTGGAATGAGCTCATCGAGCGCCACCATTACCTCGGCTACAAGCCGCTGCCCGGCGCACAAATTCGATATCTTGTCTTCGCTGGCCCACACCTGCTCGCTGCCCTGGGATTTGGAGCGTCCGCCTGGAAGGTGGCACCCCGAGACAAGTTCATTGGCTGGAGCGATCAGGAGCGCGTGCGCAACCTGAACCTTGTGGTCAACAACGCGCGCTTTCTGATCCTACCCTGGATCACATCCCACAATCTAGCTTCACGTATTCTGGGCGCAGCAGCCAAGCGACTGGGACAGGACTGGCAAGATAGCTACGGATACCGCCCGGTCCTTCTAGAAACTTTCGTGGACAAAACTCGCTTCAGAGGCACATGCTATCGGGCCGCGAACTGGACCTGCGTCGGTTCCACGCAAGGCCGCGGAAAACTGGATCGTTACAAGCGGTGTCCGCTGCCAGTCAAGGACATCTTTCTCTACCCGCTCAGCCAGGATTTCCGACTGGCACTTCGCGCTGCCTGATCCTCCGGCGACGGGTTATAGAACCTTCCCGTGAAATTCGCTGCGCCCACAGCTCGGCGCCGTAGGCGCCGAGCCC
>CAZCXL010000350.1:0-2911 GCA_964502625.1 uncultured Planctomycetales bacterium
GGTGCAGCCCGGCCGCGCCCCCCGCGCCGGCGGCGGCGCGCGCCGAGGTCATCGGCCGGCGGCTGAGGCTCGCGCCTCCTCCGGCTTGAGACCGAGATCCAGAGCGAGCTTCTCGCGCTTCTGCAACTTCTCGAGGTCTGCGTGAGCTTGATCGAGATCTTTGCGCAGGTCCTTCAACTTCTTGGACTTCGGTCCCTCCTTCTCGACGACCCCATCGATGCGGTCTTCGATCAAGGCGATGCGGGCATCCATGACGTCGTATTGAGAGACGATCTTCTCAATCTCTGAAACCGCCGCGCGGGCGTCACCCAAGTAAGCACTGCCCAACATGGCGTGCATGGAATCCCACAGTTCAGTCCGCGACTGATCGCCACGGAGGGGGATCGGGTCGGATCCGTCCCAGCGCGCCATGAACAAGTGCGGCGGGTGTTCCGATTCGAACAGTGCATGGAAAGGATGATTCTCCTCCAGCACGTGGGTTGGCAACTTGATGCAGTGGAACCAACGCGCGAGCAGGAAAGTGCGTGAGTTGTCTTCCGCACGACTCAAGAGCGCGTCATCGGTGCCGTTACAAGTCTTGCATTCGCGCAACACGAGCAGCGGACGCCGATCGTCTCCGGCGAGGTACAAGAATGCTTCACTCCGCGGCAATGCGAACTCCACGGCCTGAGCGACCGTGCCTTCGGTCTTGGTAGTGCCCGGCCGCGTCACTGTCTTGCGCTGGAAGACCGGATACTGCCAGTCCATCTTCAGCATTTTGCGCGCGGTCTTACCGTGGCTGGTCGGGAGTGCCGCACCACCACCAGGGCTCGTGGCGCCGCCTGGGCCCGCGACCGGAGCACCGCCTCCGGGTGTTGCCGGTCCGCCGCCAGGGCCGCCGGCTGATCCTCCAGGTCCCGTCGTGTCCGACGGTCCGGCGTAACCTCCAGTTCCATTGCCGGGCGCACGGCCCGAGCTAGAACCACTTCATCACTGGGGCGCGGCGCCTTGCGCCGGAAGCGCAAATGCGACCGCGAGGAGCGGAACGAGAAGGAGTTTGAACTGGCTCATGACAGATTCCTGACAAAGTCATTATGCGCGGCGGTTCCGCAGGAGACCGTGAAAATCCACAATTTTCAGGTTCGGCGCCGAACGTGCGTTCGAATTTAAGGCACTTCGGGATGAGGCTCGCAGACGATCCAGTCGGTGAGCGCGAGCGCTGCCCTTGCTCTCGCCAAGAGGCGGCGATGGTCGCCCGTCTCTTCGCATGCGGTGACTAAGGCCCCCGGACCTGCCCAGGTCATGGTTCCAAAGCTGCCCTCGAACTCAACCACCACCGCGTTCTCGTCCATGAACAAGCCAGAAGGGTTGTATCCAAACGGCGTGGCGGTCTCGTCGAGCAGGCTGCAACCAATTCCTCGGTACTGGCCGTTGCCGAGACCCGCAAGGTGGACGAGCGTGGGTACCACGTCCTTGTGCGAGCCTGGGCGATTGAAGTTGGGTTGGAACTGCCGGGCCTGAGCCGGAGGAGCGAGCAGAAAGAAGGGAACTGCTCGCTCCAAGAGGAGTTCCGAACTGGTGAAAGGGATGCCGCCTCCGATCGTGTGATCTCCCGTCGCTCCGACCACCACCTGGCCAAGCAGGCCGTCCTTCTCGAGTCTCTGAAGAAACCGGCCGAATTGGTTGCAGGCGTAGTGATAGGTACGCAGTTGCAAGCGTTGCAGCGGATCGAGCTCGCGGATGCGCGCAAGGAGTTCCACCGGAGGCTGCAACGATTGCGGCGGGCAGTCTTGCGGCAACTCGTGAGGAGGATGATTGGTCGTAGTGAAGAGCACGATGAACTGCGGCGCCTTCGCGGACTCCAGGCGACGGGCTGCGGCGGTAAAGAGATGTTCGTCGAAAATTCCCCAATCCGAAGCAGCGGACTCCTCGTCGAGTCCGAGCTCCGCAAGAATTTGCGCTTGCCCTGCGACTTCCTGGAAGCCTTGCATGGGAAGGAACTCGCCGACGTCCCGCCACTCGAGCGGGCCGCCGTACAGAAATCTGGTCTCGTAACCGGCCTTGGCGAAGAGTGTGCCCGATGCGCTCGAGAAGGCCTTGCCACGTTCATCCGACTGCGAGAGCTGCTTGGTGCCGGGGCGATAAGGCAAGTTGACGGCGAGCGAAAGAATCGAGCCTGCAGATCCGTTGTCGCTCGGAAGGAATCGCTCGAACACCCAGCCGCGCTCCCAGTAGGGAGCTAGCGCGCCTAGCAGGTCGAAGTCGGGACTTTGCCAGCGCAACAAATAATCGGAGAACGATTCCATCACCACGAGCACGACGTGGGGCGGACGTTCCCACTGTGGTCGCGGCAGCATGCTTTGGGCGGGTAAGAGCGAAAGCGTGGGCGCTCCCGGCTCATCTTCTGCTTCGGCGCCGGTGAAGTCGCGCAGCGCCGCGCCACGGTCGCCGGAGTAGGCGAAGCGCGCGGCGACCGAGAGCGGTTCCTCGGTGAGGCGCAGCCACACGGCACCTGCCAATTCTTCGACGCCGTTGAGCGGCACTTGGTGAACGAATCGCGAAGGCGGCAGTTCGCTCGCGAGCCGCGAAGGCGTGGGCGAAAGTGACCACGAGAGCAGGCCGACCGTGATCACCACGTGCAGGGTGAGTTGCAGGTTGAGCCAGCGCACTGCTTCGTCAACCCTCTCGTGTCGAACGCGTGGGGCGAGCAAGCGCGCCGGGCTCCAGACTCTGCGCAGAATGCGCACGAGCAGCCAGCCGGCAAGCAGAATCAACAGCGCGAAGAAAGGAATGGGGTAGATTTTCCACGCTCCGGCAACCACTGCGCCGAAGTCGTCTTCAATCATTCCCCAGGCCAGCACGGAGAAGTGGCTCTGAAAGAAGGAGTAGAACAGGAAATCGGAGATGAGCACCGTGAGCAAGACCACGATGC
>CAZCXL010000351.1:0-2885 GCA_964502625.1 uncultured Planctomycetales bacterium
ACTGCGGCACCGACGCCGCCTACGCCCGACCCTACCGGCTGGTGAGCGAATACGCGACCCACGCGCTCTTCTGCCACAACATGTTCCCGAAGGCGATCGCGGGCGTCGCGGACGAGGACGGCAAGCGCTGGACGATGCTCAACGTCCCGTCCTTCCACTGCAACCCGGCGCGCGACGGCACCAAGTCCGCGCGCATCGTGTGCCTGGACTTCAAGCAACGCATCGCGCTGGTGGCCGGGCGCGCCGACTATTGCGGCGTGGTCAAGAAGGCCATGTTCACCGTGATGAACTATTTGCTTCCGGACGCGGGCGACATGTCCATGCACTGCTCGGCGAACGTCGGCGCGCAGGGTGATTGCGCGATTCTGTTTGGCCTTTCAGGCACGGGCAAGACCACGCTGTCGGCTGACCCGCAGCGCAAGTTGATCGGCGATGACGAGCATGCCTGGACCCATGCGGGCGTCTCCAATCTGGAAGACGGTTGCTACGCCAAACTGATCGATCTGGACAAGAGGGCCGAGCCGGTGATCGCCGCGGCCCTCTCCATGCCCGGAACGCTCATCGAGAACGTGCCCGCCTTGCCCGGGAAACGCCTCCAAGACACCGATCCGCAGGAATTCGACCTCAACGACAACTCCGTCACGGAGAACACACGCTTCTCCTACCCGCTGGATTGCAATCCAATGGTCATGGCTGGCGCGCGTGGTCCGCATCCGCGCACGATCGTGCTGCTCACCGCCGACGCCTTCGGCGTGCTGCCGCCGATCTCGATCCTCGACGAGGAGCAAGTGATGTACCATTTCGTGTCGGGCTTCACCGCGAAGCTTGCGGGCACGGAAGTCGGCATCACCGAGCCCAAGGCGGCCTTCAGCGCCTGTTTCGGCGCGCCCTTCATGGCGCAGAAGCCGTCGGTGTATGCGCAGCGCCTGGCCGAAAAAATGAAGCAGCACAAAGCGCGCTGCGTTCTGCTCAACACGGGTTGGAGCGGCGGCGGATACGGAACTGGCAAACGCATTTCGATCAAACACACGCGCGCACTGCTGGATGCCGCACTGCGCGGAGACCTGGACTCCGGCAAGACCAGCTACGTCGAGCATCCGGTGTTCAAACTCAAGGTCCCGACTTCCTGCCCGGGCGTGCCCGCCGAGATTCTGGACCCGCGCAACACCTGGTCGGACAAGGCCGCCTACGACCAAGCGGCGCTCGCCTTGCGCGACCTGTTCCGCAAGAACTACGAAGAGAAGGGATTCGGCCAGTTGGGAATCAAGGCGGTCATGTAGCCTGTTCGGCCATGCGCTGGCCGACCCCCCTTGCTCTCGCTCTGCTGTGTCTGCTTCCGGCTTGTTCCGAAGCGGCGGACCATCTGTACTCGAAGGACGCGCGCCTGCTCTTGGGCGACGGCCCGCAACAAGCACCCGCCAGCGCGCCCATGGACGGCTTGCTCTTCGTCGCGCCGTTGAAGTCGCGCTTCACGTACTTGCTCGACGGCGCCGGACAAGAGTTGCACCGCTGGGAGAGCGCCTACTTCCCAGGCGCGGGCACGAAGCTGCTGGAGGACGGCAGCATCCTGCGCTGCGGACGCCTGCTGGAGCATCCCACCTTCACGGCCGGCGGACAGGGCGGCCGACTCCAGCACATCGCGTGGGACGGCGCACTGTTGTGGGACTATGAGTTCTCCTCGGAAGAGCATCTGCAGCATCACGACGCCACGATGTTGCCGAACGGCAACGTGATGTTCATGGCCTGGGAGCGCAAGACCGCCGACGAAGCGCGCGCGAACGGCCGCGATCCGGAACTGCAGGTGGACACGGAGTTCTGGCCGGATTGGATCGTGGAGGTCGAGCCGCAGGGCTTGAACGGCGCCAAGATCGTGTGGGAGTGGCACGCTTGGGATCACATCATCCAAGACCGAGATCCGAGCCAACCGCACTTCGGGCGCGTGGCGGATCAGCCGCAGCGCATCGACATCAACGGCGATCGGGAACGGGTGAAGAAGTCCGACCTCGAGAAGGCCGCGGAAGCCGAGAAGATGGCCGCGCTCGGCTACTCCGGCGACGTGCCGCCTCCCCCGCCTCCGGTTGCGGATGCGCCGCCGGACGCGCCTCCGGGACGGCCCGGACGGGAAGCCGACTGGATGCACACCAACGCGATCGCCTACCACCCCGGTTTGGATCTGATCGCGATCAGCGTGCGCCGCTTCAGCGAGATTTGGGTGATTGATCACTCCACCACCACCGCCGAGGCCGCCACCAGTGCCGGCGGACGCCACGGCCGCGGCGGTGATCTGCTCCATCGCTGGGGCAACCCGCGCGCGCACAAGGCCGGCGGCGATGAGGATCAATTGCTCTTCAAGCAGCATCACGTGCAATGGATTCCCAGCGGGCGCCTCGGCGGCGGGGATTTCCTTTGCTTCAATAATGGCGAAGATCGTCTGGATGAGAACTATTCCTCCATCGAGGAATGGCGCCTGCCGATCGATGCCAGCGGCCGCATCAGCGCCGGGCCTGCCGCGCCCGTTTGGCGCTACGTTGCGGAGGACCGCAAGTCCTTCTACTCGCCCTTCATCTCCGGCGTCGAGCGCCTGCCTAACGGCAGCACCCTGATTACCGAAGGAGTCAGCGGACGGCTGCTGGAAGTTGCATCCGACGGCAAGTTGCTCTGGGAGTGGAGCAACACCTACGGCGGAGAAGAGGAGCCGAAGGACGACAGCCCGTCCTCGCGCGTGCCTCCGAAGGCGCTCTTTCGCGTCTCGAAGATTCCGCTCGATCATCCGGTGGCGAAACGGGCCGCGCGCTAAGCGCGCGACCTCCAGCCGCCGGCGCGGTCAACGCTCCGCTGGCACGTCCTGAGTGACGACCGCGCCTTCCTTCACTTCGATGGGATCC
>CAZCXL010000352.1:0-2882 GCA_964502625.1 uncultured Planctomycetales bacterium
ATCCAGGCCGCTCTCCGCGCGGCGGGAGTGGGGGAAGGCGATCGCGTGGCGGCATTCGTTCCCAACTCTCCCGAAGCCGTGGTCGGCATGCTTGCCGCCGCCGGACTGGGCGCAATTTGGTGCTCTTGTTCGCCGGATTTTGGGGTGACCGGAGTGCTCGACCGCTTTGGCCAGATTGAACCCAAGGTGCTGATTGCTTGCGACGGGTATTTTTGGAAAGGCAGTCGCGTCGACGTCCGCGACAAGTTGCGTGGCGTGCTCGCGGGCCTGCCGAGCGTGCGCCGCACTTTTCTGATCCCTTACGCCGACGCCGATGCGCAGGTCGCCGGTACCGATGCCTGGCCGGATCTACTGCAGAGGCACGAGGGCGCCAGCTTCGAGGCGCGGGCGCTGCCTTTTGCGCATCCGCTGTATGTGATGTTCACTTCTGGAACCACAGGCCAGCCGAAGTGCATCGTGCACGGCCACGGCGGCACCCTGCTGCAGCATCGCAAGGAGCACGTGCTGCATTTGGACCTTCGCGCGGGAGAACGGATCTCCTTCTTTACGACCACCGGTTGGATGATGTGGAACTGGTTGGTGAGCGGCCTCGCCAGCGGCGCCACTTGCGTGTTGATCGACGGCAATCCCTTCCATCCCACTCCCGACGCACTCTGGCAAATCGGACGCGAGGAGCGCGTGAATCTCTTCGGCGTGAGCGCGAAATGGGTGGACGCTTGCAAGAAGGCCGGCGCACTGCCGGGTCCGCAGCCCGCCATGCGAACTCTGATCTCCACGGGTTCGCCGCTGGTGCCCGAGTCCTTCGATTGGATCGCGCAACATCTGCCCGGCCGCGCCATCGTCTCCA
The DNA here is from genome assembly GCA_964502625.1 of uncultured Planctomycetales bacterium. Taxonomy (GTDB): domain Bacteria; phylum Planctomycetota; class UBA1135; order UBA1135; family UBA1135; genus JAQBVK01. Next base: position 848 of record CAZCXL010000352.1, read on the forward strand.
TCAGTGGCGGCACCGACTTGATCTCCTCCTTCGTGCTCGGCAATCCGCTGCTGCCGGTGCATCGCGGAGAAATCCAGGGCCCCGGATTGGGGCAAAACGTGGAGGTCTGGAACGAGGAAGGAAAACCGCTCATCGGCGAAGCCGGCGAACAAGTCTGCACGAACCCCTTTCCTTCGATGCCCGTCGCCTTTTGGGGGGACACCGATGGATCCAAGTACCACGCGGCCTACTTCGAGCACTTTCCAGGAATCTGGCGCCACGGCGATTGGTGCACGCAGACGCAGCAGGGCGGCTTCGTGGTGCACGGCCGGAGTGATGCCACCCTCAATCCGGGAGGAGTGCGGATCGGCACGGCGGAAATCTACCGGCAGGTCGAGCAAATTCCGGAAGTCGAAGAATCCATCGTGATTGGCCAGGAGGTTGCCGATGGAGACGTGCGCGTCGTTCTGTTCGTGAAACTGCGCGGAGGATCGGCGCTGGACTTCGAACTGCAGGCGCGCATTCGCGCCCGGGTGCGCGAGCATGCGTCGCCGCGGCACGTGCCGGCAGTGATCGTGGAGGTCTCAGACATCCCGCGCACCCGCTCCGGCAAGATCAGTGAACTCGCGGTGCGCGACGTCGTGCATGGGCGCGCCGTGAAGAACACCGAGGCGCTCGCGAATCCCGAGGCCTTGGCGCAGTACTCCAACCGCTCGGAACTCAGGCGGCCTTGATCTCGGCGGCGGCGCTCGGATGCGCCACCGGCAAGCCGTCGAGTGCGTGCGCGAAATCTTGCCAGAGGTCTTCTAGGTGCTCCAACCCGACGGAAACGCGCAGCAATCCCGGCACCACGCCCGAAGCCTGCCGCGCTGCTTCATTCACCAAGCGGTGAGTGAATGCCGCAGGAGATTGCACGAGAGTCTCCGCGCCGCCGAGGCTCACGGCTACGGTGGCGAGCGCCAAACGCTCGCAGGTGCGCGCAGCGTCCTCTGCGCTGGCCAGTTCGAAGGCGAGAATCGCGCCTGGCCCACGCATCTGAGAACCGATCAAACCGCGCGGATCTTGTCCGGGCAGGCCGGGATAGTGGACTTTCGCAACCGCAGGGTGCGCGGCCAAGCGCTGCGCGAGTTCACGCGCGGATTGTTGCGCGCGCTCGACTCGCAGGGGCAGCGTCGGCAGGCTGCGGTGCAGCAAGAAGGCAGCCCAAGGATGGAGGAGGCCGCCGGTCAAGATACGCACCTGACGCAGGCGCGCACACCAACGCTCGGAACTTGCGACTGCGCCGGCAATGACGTCACCGTGGCCGCCGAGAAATTTGGTTGCGCTGTGTACCGAGAACGCGGCGCCGAGCGCGAGGGGATTCTGAAGGATCGGCGTGGCGAAGGTGTTGTCCACGGCGACGGGCACCGCGCCGGCTTGGCGCACCACGTCGGCAACGTCGGCGAGCGCGAGCGTGGGGTTCGCGGGCGTTTCGAGTAACACCAAGGCAGTCTGCGGGCCAATCACTGCTGCGACTTCATCGGCCGCAGCCCAATCCACTGCGTAGCCGAGCAGGCCCGATGCCAGCAAGTGATCGGTGCCGCCGTAAAGCGGACGCACGGCCACGATGCGATTACGCGTGATGCCGTCTTCGGCGTCACGCACGCGAAGCGCGAGGAGCAACGCGTGAATGGCGGACATTCCTGAAGCGAAGGCCACGCAGGCTTCGGCGCCTTCGAGGTGCGCAAGCGCGTCTTCCCAGCGCGCCACGGTCGGATTGTGCAGGCGTGAGTAGACGCCATGAACCTCCGGACGGCCGCCGGCGGCCATGCGGTCGAAATCAGCGGCCGCCAGCGCGGAAGGAGCGGCGCCGGCGGTCAGGTCCGTTCGAGTCAGGAAGGTGCCGTCGCCGGGACCGGTGAGGATGGAAGCGCTGTTGGACGCCTGATTGGCTACGGCGAGGTCCAGGTTGCCGTCGTTATTGAAGTCGCCGCTGGCCTGCGACACCGGGCCATTGCCGACGGCGAAGTTCTGGGCGACTGCGAAGGTGCCGTCGCCATTGCCGAGGAGAACGGAC
>CAZCXL010000353.1:0-2878 GCA_964502625.1 uncultured Planctomycetales bacterium
GGCTCGGGCTCCAGCGGGCGGCTTTCGCGCCTCTGTTGTTGGTGGCCTCGCCCTTCTTTCTGCTGGTGCAGACCTCGGTCCAATCCGAGATCTTCACCTTTCCCGCCGCGCTCGCAGGCTACTTCGGATTGTTGCAAGCGCGCGCCACGGAGCGTCCGCGCGCGGCGCTTGCCTGGGGCGCGCTGCTCGGCGGCGCAGCGGGATGGATCTTCCTCGCGCGTCCACTGACGGGAGTGCTCTTCGCGTTCGCTTGCGGAATCGGATTGCTGGGCGCGCGGCGCCGCTGGTCTGCCCTTTCCGGCGCGATCGCACTGGGCTTGCCCGTTGGATCCGTGCTGCTGTTTTTCAACGCGCACTGGACGGGCGACTTCCTCCAGATGCCGTACGACCTCTACGCGCGGCGGTTCGGCCCGTTTTCACGGGACGGCGCGCCCATGGACGTGTACGGCAACGGAAAATTCTTTCCCATGTTGCTCGATCAGACCGGACGATGGTCTGTCGCTTTCGCCGGAATCCTGGGAGCCTTCATGCTCGGGTTCTGGGGCCTGCTGCGTTTGCGCACGCGCGACGGCGGCGCTGGCCTTGCCTTCGCGGTGCTCTCGCCTCTGGCCTATGCGTTCCACTGGTATCCCGGCCATTGGTCCTTTCTGGGACCGCTCTATTGCTACGAATCGCTCGGACTCCTGATTTGCGGCGCACTGGCGCTGCTTCAGGATGCGCCGCCACGCTGGATGCGCGCCTTCCTGCTGACTGCGCTGATTGCCGGCGCCTTCGCATTCACCGCGCGCTGGCGGCTCGTGACTGCGGAATCTGATCTGCGCAGCGCGCCCATGCGAGTGGTGCGCGAGCAAGCGCCCCCCGGCGCGGTGGTCCTGCTCCCGCTGAGCGGCCCCAACTTCAATGCGGAGTACGCGCAGAAATATTGGACGCCGACGCGGTTTCCCAAGCGCGCGGATGACGTCGTGCTGCTCTACGCGATCGCGGGAATGTCCGCGCGGGAGTTGATCGAAAGCGCGGGACTGCAAGGGCGGCCCGTGTTCGGTTTCATTCCGGAGGGCAACTTCGGGCGGCTGGTGCGCGTGGACGTAGGGAACTAATCCGGCTTCCAGCGCATGCGCAGAGCGCCGGGTTGAAGCTCCACGCTCTGTTTGCCGCTCGCGGTGCTCATGGCCCATGCGCCCGGAGGTAGGAAAGCCCAGGCGGCCTCGCCTTGTTCGCTGCTGGTGATCAGATCGCAAGCCTCCGCCTCCCGGCTCAATTCGACCGGTTCCATCGCCGGTAGGCCTTCGAGCGTGAGGGAAGCCACGGCCACGGACCACGCGATTTCCTCGGAGGTTGCGCTCAACAATCTGCTGCCAAGTAACCACGGTTTGCGCGGTGTGCGATTCGGGGCATACACCTCCACGCTCAATTCGCCGGCTTCGACTCCACAGCGTGCGCGACCGTCGGCGGCTGCGAAGGCGAACCATGGCGCGTCCTCAGGGTGAGCAGCACTGCGAACGAGCAGCAAAGCCTCGGGAATTGGCGCGCCGTCCTGATCCACGATGCGCAGCAGCAGAGTCACGGGTTGCAGAGGCGCGCCGGCGGCAGGGGTCGTTTGCTTGAGTGCGTCCAGACGGAGTTCCGCGGGGGCGGAAGTCCAAGGGCCCGCTTCACGCACGGCATGGCCGGGCGCCCACGCCATGACACGCACGGGCTCGGAACTGCGGAGCGTGAAGTGCGCCAATCCGTCCGCGCTGACCTTGGCCTGCACGACTTCCGGCTCGATGACGATGAGCACCGCATCTCCGGCGGGTGAGCCATCAGCCCGGCGCACCGGTAAGTCCCAGGCGCGCGAGGGGGGGGGAGGCGCAGGCGCGGGGAGCGCCACGACCGGGGCGATCGCTTGCGGCGCGCCCGGCGCATCTTGCAGCGCGAGGATGCCCAACACCACTGCCAGCGGGAGCAGCGGAACCAAGAGCCAGGCGAGAAGGCGGCGCAAAACCTAGTTGCGTTTCGGACGTTCGGGCAAGCTTACGCTCACGGTGACGGTGTCTTCCGCGGGCACGAAAACGGGTTGTTCTTGGGCGTCGGCGCCCTCACCCAGACGCAGAAAATACGCGCCGGCCGGAACGGAGTCCAAGCGCTGGCCACGCCGCCCAACGCTTACGCTGCGGCGTTGTCCGGGATCGGAGTTCGGCTGCGGAACGAGGACTCCCTGCAAGTTGCTGACGTTGGCGCTGGCATTCACGACCTCGATCTGCACGGCTCCCGTGCGCAGGAGGAAGTCCGCGCCCGTTTCCACGCCCGCCTCCACGCGAATCCGTTGGCGCAACAATCCGCGCGGATCCACGTTGCCGTTGTCCTCCCAGAGCCCGCTCGGCCACTGGCCGGGCCCACAGACCACCAACAGATAATCCCCGGCTTCGACTCCGCCGATCCGGAAGCGACCTTGGTGATCGCTTTGAGTGGCGCGCATGCTCTGGGTCATGCGCCGCGCGGCGATGCGCGGATCCGTGTCCGTGGTGGCGTCGGTGAGCAGCAGGAACACGTTGTAGTTGGCTGCGATCACGCCTGCGTTGCGCACGCTGCCGCTGACCGTGCCGCGATCCTGGAGATCCAGCTCCAGCACCGCCGGGACCTGCTGCCCCGCGGGAACCTCGAGGCCACTCAACTGCGCGAGCGCTTTCCCGCCGGGGTAGGCAAAAATGCTGGTGTCCGTGCCGAGCGGCGAGGGATGCAGCTCCAAGGTGTAGGTGTCCGGCGCGATTCCGGTGAAGACGAACACGCCAACGCTATCTACGGGAGCGATCAACGGATCACGCCCCGGCGCACTGAGGATGACCTGCAGCGCGGCCACCGCGCCTCTGAGTGCCCCGCCATTGTGCGTGTCGTGGTA
>CAZCXL010000354.1:0-2876 GCA_964502625.1 uncultured Planctomycetales bacterium
CCCTTGGAATCCGGTAGCTGAACAGGCGTTTGTCGCACCTGAAGGTGAATCGAGGCAGCGCTTCCTAGCCGTGCTGCGTGAAGAGGGTGTGAGCGCAACTCTGCGTCGAACGGTTGGCGGAGCAACGCATGCAGCGTGCGGCCAGTTACGGATCGCGCAGCAGCGAGCATCTTGCGTGGAGTGACTCCATCTGCTCTAGTTTGCGGGCAGCGTTCGCGCAGCCCTCTGAATCTTCCCCCCCAAGCAAATGCAAATTAAACAGCTTCTTACCCTCGTCGCGACTGTCCTGCTCGCGGCGCCCGCCCTCTTCGCGCAAAACCTGGCAGGTACTGGCACGGATTGGCCCGACCTCTTCACGACCGTCCCGCCGAGCGAGGTGACTCGCGTCTATGACGAGCCGGCCGCTCTCCGGCAAGAGAACGTGTACTTCTCGGAGTCCGTGCTGAACGGCGCTGACCAGCGCACGCCCGTCGAGCATCCGATCGAGATCAACCTGTTCGCGGGCGTCTCCTTCATTGCCGATCGCGTGAGCACCACGACGATGGTGAACGACGGCTACGTGGTCTATTTCTCGCTCCGTGGCGGCAGTTCTGAAGATTACGCCGCCTTCTCAGTGGTCGGCGACGCGATGTCCGGTCAGGTCCGCAGCGGCCATGATCTCTACTCCGTGCGTCACGTGGGCACAGGTGAGCTCACCATCAGCGAAGTGGACGAGCTCGCGCTTGAGCTCTGCGGCGGAGCGATTGACCCCCTCGGCGGAATCGGCGGCCTGCCTGGGAAAGGCGCGCAAGGGGGCGGCGGAGCGCGCGGAATGATTTCCGAGACGATCGACCTGTTGATCGTCTACACCTCGAACGCGTCGAGCGCCAACGGCGGCGAAGACGGCATGGCGAGCCTGACCAACCTCTCGGTCTTTCTCTGCAACACAGCCTACGCCAACTCCGACTGCGTTCAGCGCGTCAACTTGGTTGGCACCCGCCAAGTGCTCACCTACGTGCAGAGCGGCGATCAAAGCACGGATCTGTCCCGTCTGCGCAGCACCACTGACGGCCACATGGACGAGGTCCACGGCTGGCGCGACGAGTACGGTGCGGACTACGTCAGCCTGTTCATCTCCGGCTACGGCACCGGTGTCGGCTACGTGATGCGCACCGAGAGCGCCGCGTTCGCCTCCGACGCTTTCAACGTCTGCCGTGATACCTACGCAGCCGTCAACTACACCCTGGCGCACGAGCTCGGCCACAACATGGGCTGCGAGCACGACCTCGCGAACGGCAGCAGCAGCCCGCTTTTCCCGTACTCCTACGGCTGGATCAACGCGCCCCAAACTTTCCGCACCGTGATGGCCTATTCGCCTGGCACCCGCGTGCTGCTCTTCTCCAATCCGGCCAAGACCTCCAGCGACGGCTTTGTGATGGGCAACTCGGCAGCCGCCGACAACCACCGCACGATGAACGAGACGGTGGACACCACCGCCGCGTTTCGCCCGGCCAAAGAGACCGGACATTCGGTGACCACCCTTTTCGCTTCGAACAACGGCCTCGCCGGCAACATGTTCGACATTAAGCCGAAAACCGACATCGAGTTGAACTCGATCTACATCAATACGTCTTCTCTGGCCACGGTGAACGTGGACATCTGGTGGCGCAACGGCAGCTATGAACTCTTCACCGGAACCGCGACGGGCTGGACTCTGCTTGGCAGTTTCAGCGGCACCGGCCAAGGGCAGGACAATCAAACCTTGATCAGTCTGGCCGGCGCGCCCGAAAAAGTATTCGAAGCGGGCCAGACCTACGGCATTTACGTCAACCAGACGAACTACTCCACCAACCCTGGAATTCGCTACACCAACGGCGATGCAGCCTACGAGAACGGGTTCCTGCGCATTGAATGCGGAGTGGGTAAAGGAGACGGCGGCTTCACCGCCGCAACCATTCAAGACCGCACCTGGAATGGGCGCATCGGATACAGCACGCCAGAAGGCACCGACACGCTCTCCACCACTCTCGCGGGCGGCAATGGCTTTGCCGGCAACATGTTCAACGTCTTTGCCAAGAATGATGTACGCATCCACGGCTTCAGCGTTTCGGTGACTGGCGCCTCGAGTTTCGACACCATTGCGGTGGACGTTTACAAGCGAAATGGCACCTACGTCGGTTCCGAGAGCAACATGTGGGCCTGGACATACGTGGGTACCGATTACCGAAGTATTGGTCCCTTGCTTGGCACCAGCGTGCAGATTGAAGTGGGAGGCATCGACCTGCTTGCGGGCACGACAACAGCCTTCTATCTGCACCTTGCGTCCTACGATCTCGGCCACTCGCTCAGTTACACCAACGGCAGCAACACCTACGAGAACGCGGATCTGTTGCTAACCGCGGGCGTTGGCAAGGGCGACGCCATCTTCACGGGCAGCACCATCAGCTCTCGGACTTGGAATGGCACGATCTATTACACGGTGGATCGCATTCGGCTGGCGGTGTCGAACATGATCGCGGGCCAGAACGGTCTGATCTCCTTGACCAACGGCAGCCCGCTCGGAAGTGCCATCGTCGTCTGGTCCCAGAGCGGAGGCGGTCCTACCTCGTCGCCTTACGGAAACCTCTTCGTGAACGCCGGCTACAAGACGCTGCCGCCCGTCGGATTGAACATCTTCGGCGCGGCCAATCTAACGCCCTTCATCAAGCCGGCCTTCGCAGGCCGTCAGATCTGGATGCAAGCCGTGAATTTGAACTCAAGCCAGCCTAGCAACCCGATCACCTTCGTGATCCAATAGCTCGCGCAAATCGAGAACCCGAGGGCCGCGATGCGACTGCAAAGCGGCCTGCGAGTTTCTCGGCCTTATTGGACGTCGTCGAGCGCGTCGATGCCGGGCA
>CAZCXL010000355.1:0-2832 GCA_964502625.1 uncultured Planctomycetales bacterium
TGCGGGGTCGAGCGCGAGTTCGTCTCGCAGTCTCCAGGCGCGCCAGGTCATCAGCGACAGCATCAGGAAGATGCCGCTAAAGCCGCCTGCGTACAGAAACATCACTGCCTGCCCGGCTTCCGCCATTTCCGGCGCCTCGCCGCTCATCAAACGGCCGCTGATGAGCACTTCGGCGAGAAACTTCAAAGGATAAACGTAGAACACCACACAGAAGAGCAGAGCGCCGTTCAGAGCGATGGTGAGAGCATCTTCGAATCCATAGCGGCGGTGAAAAAGGTAATGCTGATACCAAACCCAGATCAGAAACGCGAAACACAACGCGAAGGCAGGGAACTGCCAGAACAGTTGCGTCAGTTCTTCGCCACTTGCGGGGACCTGGAGGGACACCACGAGCAGAGTGAGCGCGATCGCGAAAACCGCGTCCGAAAGCGCCTCGATTCGCGAGACTTCGCCGCCCCGCCAACGGAAGTGGGCTTCGCCACTCAGGCGGCGGGGGAGCAAGGAGGCAAGGTCCATGGCGGAAGGGCGTTCGGAGTCGGTTTGGCCCCAACGCCTCGAGCGCTGGATCGTAGCGTGAGAATCATGCGTACCTTCGCCTCTTTGATTCTGGCCGCAGCGCTCGCCAGCGGCTCCGCGCATGCCCAAGGCGGTTTCCTTGGCCTCTCACTCGGGGAGTCTCCCGAATCCGGCGCTCTGGTCAAGAGCGTGGAACTGCGCTCGGCCGCGTCCATCATGGGATTGCACGAGGGCGACCGCATTACCGCAGTCGACGGAGTGGCCGTCGCCGATGCACGCGCGCTCGCCGCCTTGATCAGCGCGCGCGATCCGGGAGAGATTGTCGAGGTGTCACTGGTCCGCGAAGGGGCCGTTACGAAACTTCTGGGAGTCCTGGCGCGTCGCCCTGGTGCCGCGCGCAGCGCGCCGCGGCAGCCCTTCTCTCCTGAGACCTTCCAGTTCCCTCCCTTGGAGATGCTGCGCTGGAACGATGCATTCATGCCCCAGCTGGAAGAACTGCGGGCTCAACTGGACGAACTCCAGCGCCAATCGAGCGCATGGATGCAGGGACCTCCGACCCATGTGCGTCTGCGCTATCCGGAGAGCACTCCGGAGGCCCAGAGGGAGGAGCTCCGTCAACAGGCCATCGAGAAATACGGCCCTCAAGTCAAAGTGGAGTTCGCCGGAACGGGCACGCTATTGATCATGGAGCACTCCATGATTCAGAGTCCACCCTCTGAATCTCAGCCCCACTGGGATCAAGACGCGCGCAACTTCTAGTTGAGGCGGAAATTCGAGCCGGATTTACGTGAACCCACGCGAATCCGGCTCCGTCCTTTTTCCTCAGGACGTCGAATTCCGAGGGTAGGCTTCTGCAGTTGGCCTGGAAGGGCCAAAACGGCGCGGCCAGCCTGTTACACTCGGTCTCTACCCTGGCCCAACGCGCCCGAAACACAAAACCGCTCATGCTCAGAGACCGCCTTCCGTACCTCGTTCCTGCCCTGCTGCTCGTAGGGGTGGCCGCCGCCGTTCTCCCCAATTCGGCCGACGCTGGCCCGGTGGGTCCCACGGCTGGACAACCTGATCTGATCGTCGGAGACATCTTCGATTGGCAGAAATACGGAACCTCGGGTGGACTCTCTGCTTACGCCTTCGGAACGACTTCCTGCAACGTCGGCACCGAGGTCCTGACCTGGAGCGCGAACACCAACCTCCACCCGGTCATCAGCGCCACGATCTACCGTCTGAAAGATGGCGTGCTGGAGCAAGTGGGCATCAACTGGCTGAAGCACGGGTTCTCCACGCTGAACCAAAATCTGTGCGGCACCTGCCAACCGACCCACGGAACCACCTTGGGCATCATGTGCTCCGATCCGTACACCGCGAGCCTCAACGGCTCGCAGAATAGTCTGGGACCGCGCACGGACGTCAATGCCTACGACGGCTACTTCCCGTATCCGCCGACCTTGAACTCGGCCGGCGGGATTCTTGGCGGCCGCATCCAGGCTCCGAACGACATGATTGATCCGGCGCTCAACGTCGGAGCTCGCTACTTCGTCGAGGCGCAGTACGTCCACGCGGAAGACACCGCGAAGATTGGCAACGGCGACAACAACGTTTCCTACCGCGAGATCAAGTTCAACGCCGGTAGCGCTCCCTGGAGCCCGAGTTTCATCGGTTCGACCGTCCGTGAGACTTCCGTGATCCAAGACTGGCCGAGCATCGATCCGACCGTGACTCTCTCCGAAGTGTCCTTCCCGCAAGACGGCTCGATCTTCGTCGCGAGCAAGGTCATTCAGGATTCTCCGACCTCATGGCGCTACGTCTACACCGTTTACAACCGTGACAGCGACCGCGGCGTTCGCGCCATCGGCGTGCCGGTTGCGGCGGGCGTCAACGTGACTGCGCGCACTTTCCACGACATCAGCTACCACAGCGGCGAATCCGTGCTGGGCACGGATTGGACCGAGGTGGATGGCCCGATCTCGGGTGTGACGCGCGCACTCGGTTGGTTCTGCGGCACTTTCGCCCAGAATCCGAATAACAACGCCATTCGCTGGGCAACTGCCTACACCATGAGTTTCAGCTGTGACCGCGCACCGCGGAACAACAAGCTCGCGGTGGTGGCATTCAAAGCGGGCGGCCCGACCTACGTCCTCGCCGACGCAGTGATTCCGCAATAGATCTTCGAACCACCCATGTCCCTTCGGCTCCGTCCCCTCTTGCTTTTCGCTTCCGCCGCTGCACTCACTGCAGCGGTGGGGGCGACTCCGCTCTTCAGCTCCGGTCCGCCGGCTGATTTCGCGTCGAACCGACCCTACTACGCGAATTGCACTC
>CAZCXL010000356.1:0-2814 GCA_964502625.1 uncultured Planctomycetales bacterium
CCGTCCTTGGAGGCCCCACTGCGGAACTGCGCCGCGTACTCGTGACCGGCGGCGCTGAAAGATCCCTGCAGGCGCCAGTACGGCTTCGGGTCGTGCGCGAGCACCTTCAGCTCGCGGTGTACCAAAATCGCCAACGTCGGCGTCTGCACGCGTCCGGCCGACCACACGCCGACTTCGCGCCGTCCTTTGAGGCGCTTCGTCAGGCCGCGGGTCGCGTTCATGCCGATCAGCCAGTCGGCTTCGGCCCGGCAGAACGCGGCATCGCCGAGCCCGTCGTACGCCTGGGACGGCTTCATCTGAGCGAAGGCTTCGCGGATCGCGTCCTGGGTCATGGACTGCAGCCAGAGCCGCTCGACCGGCTTGCCCTTGACTGCGGTTGCACCGGCCTTGCTCGCGCCGATCTCGAGGAACTGCTCGATCTCACGGAAGATCAGCTCGCCCTCGCGCGCCGCGTCGCAGGCGTTCACGAGAGACTCGACGTCCTTGCGGGCCGCCAACTGCTTGAGCAGCCGGAGCTGGTTGTTGTGCCCGCGCCGGGGACGACGAATGAAGGTCGCCGGCAGAATCGGCAGGTTGCCCAGCGACCAGACCTTGTAGGCCGGGTCGTAGTCCTCGGGCTCGGCGAGCTCCAGGAGGTGTCCGATGGCCCAGGACAGGAGCCAACCGGGACCTTCCCAGTATCCCTCATGTTGCTTGAAGGTTCCAGGCAGGGAACGGGCTAGGTCCGCCGCGACGGACGGCTTCTCGGCGATGACGAGTTTCATGCTTGCGTTCCGCCTCGAATTCCCTCGGGGGTTCCTTTCGGCTCGGAAACCACGAAGTTTAGTTCGGCCGGCAGATTATTTTTCACGGAAGGCCCTCGAAGCCCGGTCCCCCTTCTAACTCCTTCGGAAATCAGGCTCAAGCAGGAAGTCGCTCCCGGCCGAAGATGGTGAGGGTCCCCATGGCCAAGAACCTCCCTCTGCTCGAAGCCGTTGGCGCAGTCGTCCTGATCGGCGCTGTGGCCGTCCTGACCGCCCTGCCGGGCGCCCGTAGCGCCCAAGGGGAGAAGAATCTGGAGTTGGCGGACGGCCTGGGTGTGCTGCGCACGGCCATCTTCCGCTTCAGCATGGATCACGAAGCAGACGGGCGGGATTCGCTGCTGCCGGGCCAGGAAGGGGATGACATCAGCGAGCAGCTCGCTGGACCGAGCCGCCGCGACGGAAGCACCTTTGCGCTGGCTTCGAACAGCAACCTCGACAACCGTTGGTACGGGCCTTACCTCGACCGCATTCCGGTCAACCCCGTCAACCAACGCAACACGATCCGCTTGATGCCGCCGGGATATCCCGCGCCGGTGTTCACCGGAAACGACGGCTGGGTGTACCTCCCTGACACGGGAGAGATCTTCCCTGATCTGCCCGGAGCCGACGCCCGTGGGGTTTCTTACTCCACGTATTGATAGAGCTTCCGTATTTTCGTGAGGGTGTGGGTCCGTGCCGCAAGGCTCGGGCCCATTTTCTTTCACTATTCGGACGCGACGATCAATTGCGATAGTCGTCGTGACAACTCACGCAGCCACGCTTCATGCGGTCGAAGATGGCCGTGGCGGCGTCGCCCTCGTGGCGCTCCAGTGCGGCTTGTAGAGCGCGCGCATCGGACTGTTGGGCACGCAGGCGTTCCAGGAAGTCGGCATCGACCGCAAGTTCCGGAGATAGCGCTTGCGAGCACGATTCCAGGGTTTCCGCGGCGATGCGCGCCTGCTGCACGGGATCCAGATCCGGGTGTTCAGCCGTCGCAGACCAAGCTGCGCGCTTCAAGATCTCGACGTTGTCCCACTCACGATCAAGGCGCGCCATGATCGCGGGCAGATCCCCCACCGGGGCGACTTCGTGCAACTCGGGCATGGAGCGCGCGTTCAACACAGGCAAAGGCTCATTCACGCTGCTCCAAAGGCCGAGATATTTGGGCTCCGTCTCGGCGAGTCGCATCAGTTCCGCGGCGACCTCACCCGAGCAGCCCGTCTCCGCGCGTAACGCGAGCGCCGCAGCCGCGGGGCCCCGATGTTTGCCGTGATGGCAGTGGAAATAAATCGGCCCGCTCGTTGCTTGCATTACGGCCACGATTTGGGCGGAGGCCAGTGGATCGATGCCGTCGTAGCCGAAGGGAATGTGCACGTAGCGCATGCCATGGCGGGCGGCGCCGGCCACCTCCGGGCGCGCGCCATCCACGCTCACGATGGTCTTCACGCCGCGGGCGGCGAGAGCCGCAAAGCTCGCGTCTCCTTCCGGCGCGGCTCCACTCAAGACGCGTCCGCCGGTCTCGATGAGGTGCGGGATCTGCGGGTCCTCGACCTTGTGGAGGGCGAGCGGCCGCTCCGGGGCCTGCTGCGCCTCACCACCGCCGGTCTGGCAAGCACCAGTCAGCAGTCCGCAGGACACGAGGCAGAGGATCAGAAAGCGAGCCATGAGATCCGCCGGAAAGTGGCAAACGCCATGCCAAGGTCATTCCCGGGCGGAATGCGAGGCGCGTTCCCGTCCGGGAACGTCAAGAGGCCATGCTTGCCTGCAGCGCGGCTTCCCATTTGGCTTGCGCGGCGCCGGAATCGAGCGCTTCTTGCGCCCGGGAACGCAGTTCCGCCAGAAGCACGTTCTCGTCAATCAGGCTGAGGATCTGCGCGGCTCCCAATGCGGCCACTGCGGCCTGCGGTGTCTGGCCTCCGAGCAAGGCGGTTCGCAGGCTGGTGACGGCCGCCTGCCCTCGATCCCGGAGCGGAGGCATGCCCGGCTCTCGGTCGTGCGCATGCTGAGCATGCGCTCGAGCGCCTCGTCCACC
>CAZCXL010000357.1:0-2804 GCA_964502625.1 uncultured Planctomycetales bacterium
TTCGCGGACACAGGAGGCCGCGAGCAAGGCGGCAAGAAGAAGTGAAGTCATGCGCATGGATTCAAACGAGTTCCCAGGCGGAGGTCATGCCGAGCCCGCCGGAAACACATAGCGTAGCGAGGCCGCGCTTCTGGCTGCGGCGCTGGAGCGCGTGCAAAAGCGTTACCACCATGCGCGCGCCGGTGCAGCCGATCGGGTGACCGAGCGCGATCGCACCGCCGTGCACGTTCAAACGCTCGCGCGGGAAGGGCAGTTCGCGCAGGCATGCGAGCACTTGCGCGGCGAAGGCTTCGTTGAGTTCGAAGAGGTCGAAGTCATCCACGCTCCAGCCGTGACGCTGAAAGAGGGCCACGGTGGCTGGCACGGGCCCGAGTCCCATGCGTTTGGGGTCGCAGCCCACGAGTTGTGCGTCCAGGAAGCGCGCCAGGGGTTTCCACCCGCGCGCCGCAGCTTCGCGGGCGGTGGTCAGCACCAGCGCAGCGGCGCCGTCGGTGATGCCGGAGGAATTGCCGGCACTGACGGTGCCCGTCTTGCGGTCGAACACCGGCTTGAGTGCGCCGAGCGAAGCGAGCGTGGTGTCCGGGCGCGGATGCTCGTCACGCGCGAAGGAAATGCTTCCCTTTTTCGATTCCACGGTCACGGGCGCGATCTCGGCGGCGAAGGCACCTTCGTCCCAGGCGGCGGCGGCCTTCTGCTGGCTCTGATGGGCGAACACGTCTTGCTCGGCGCGGCTGATTCCCAATTCGCGCGCGAGTAACTCGGCGGTCTCACCCATGATCATGTCGGCGAGCGGGCACTGAAATCCGTCGCGGTACATGAGGTCCACGACTGCGCCGTCGCCGAGGCGGTAGCCGTCGCGCATGCGCTCAAGCGCGTGCGGCACGTTCGACATGCTCTCCATGCCGCCTGCGAGCACCACGCGCGCGCGCCCCAGACGCAACTCGTCGGCGGCGAGCTGCAGCGCCTTCATGCCCGAGGCGCAGGCTTGATTGATCGTGAAGGCCGCGCCCTCGCGTGGCACGCCGGAGCGCCACTGCACCTGCCGCGCGGGATTGGGGCGCGCGCCGGCCTGCCGCGCCATGCCGAAGATCACCGAGTCCACGTCCTCGGCGTCGAGCCCCGCCCGCGTGATCGCGGCGCGCGCCGCGGCCTCGCCGAGCGCCGTGGCGGGCAGGGAGGCCAGCGTGCCGCCGAAGCGGCCGATCGGCGTGCGCACCGCGGAAAGGACGACGATCTCTTCCATCGGACCGAACATTGTCGCCGCGCGCAGACTAAGAGTGAAGTGCCAGCGGCACTCCGCCGCGGAAGGCGGCGCGCACCGGATTCTCGCCCAAACCGTAGCCAAAGTGCTCCAGATCGGGCAAATCCAGCACGATCAGATCCGCGTCCATCCCCGCCGCAATCTGCCCCTTGCGCGCGCCCAGCCCGAGCGAAGCCGCCGCTCCCGCCGTCACTCCGTGGAAAGCCTCGGCGGCGCTCAACCCGAGCCGGCGCCTTGCAAAATGCGCCGCCTCCGGCAAGGACGGCGTGTAACAGGAGCCCGGATTGAAGTCAGTGGCGATGAAATAGGGCACACCCGCCTTGATCAGTTTGCGCGCCGGAGCGTCGGCGCTCTGGCCGAGAAAGTGCGGCACCGCGGGCAGCAGGCCGGCAAAAGTGCGCTTGCTCATGGCCAGCGCCTCGAGACCAGCGTCGGACAGGACTTCTAAATGATCCACACTTTCGGCGCCGAGTTCGACCGCGAGCTGCACCCCACCGAGCGCGCTGAACTGGTCCGCGTGCACCCGGAGCGCAAAGCCCAACTCGCGCGCGCACTCTAAATAGCGGCGGGCCTGCGCCAGATCGAACGCGCCCTGCTCGATGAAAATGTCCACGGCGCGCGCCAGTCCGGCCTCACGCACCGCCGGCAAGGCCTCTTCGATCAACAGATCGAGATACGCATCCGCCCGTCCTTCATGGGATTCCGGAACCGCGTGCGCGCCGAGAAAAGTCGGCAGCGCCTCCATGCCGGTCGCGCGCGCGGCGGCGCGGATGGCGCGCAGCGACTTCAACTCACCCGCAACGGAAAGTCCGTATCCCGATTTCGCCTCGCAAGTCAAGGTGCCGTGCCGCTGCATGCGCGTGAAATGCCCGGCCACGCGCTCACTCAACTCGCCATCACTCGCGGCCTGCACCGCGCGCACACCGGAGCGGATCCCGCCTCCTGCGGCGGCGATTTCCAGATAACTCCTGCCCTGGCACTTTAGCGCGAACTCAGCAGCGCGGGTGGCGGCAAAGGCCGGGTGCGTATGCGCGTCTACGAAGGCTGGAGCGAGCAGACCACCCCCCACGGCGATCTCCCGCGCGGGCTTCCACCGAGCCCGCAGCGCGGACTCCATGCCGAAATCACGCACCTTGCCCGCCCCCACGGCCAGGGCAGTCGCCGGCCGCTCCGGCTCGGCCCCGAGCATGCCGGAAAATCCGTAAACCAAGACATCACAAGGGGTTAGGTTCGAGGATTCCCGCACGCCAAGCCTCCGGCTCGCAGGTATGATAGACGGGCTCGGGCAGTTCTCCGCCCCTTCTCCCCGCTCGCGTCGTGTTGCCCCCAATTCTCTCGCCCTGTCTCGGCGCCCTGCTTGGTGGCGCGGAAACCGACCCACTGTCTGCGGCACCCTCCGTCTCGCCGGGACTCCTGATTCCGGCTGCCCTGATTCTCCTGGGCGCAGTGCTCGGCGCGTTGCGCAGCCTGCTCGGCTCGCCCATTCGCGCCAGCCTCTTCACCGGTCTCCATCCGAGTTGGGAGCAGCGCGCCGACCGCGCTC
>CAZCXL010000358.1:0-2752 GCA_964502625.1 uncultured Planctomycetales bacterium
AGCTCGACCGCCCGCTTGTCCGCATCGGCGCTCGGCATGCGCACGCCGTTGAGCTGCGAACTCACGTAGCGGTCGGGCAGACCGCGGATGACCGCGGACTTCCCATCTTTCACGCTTGCTCCGGCGACCAACCGGAGTGCCGCCGCGGCATCGCCCGCCCCAGCGCTGCTCATCAAGTCTGCGCCAATCGAGTCCATGAACGAGGGAGCCTCGAAGCGGAAGATGAGCAATCCGGACTCAGTACCCGCCCCGATTTGCAGCACGTCCTGAACAATGAACTCCTCCATCTCCTTGAAGTCGCCGCGGAGAGGAACGTTGAGCTCCGTGAGCTGACCGCCCTGCACTAGGATGTTGGTGCGGATCTCGCGAAGGTACCCCTCCTTGGTGAAGACGACGGTGTAGACCCCCGGCAGCACTTGGCCAAAGACGTAGCTCCCTTGCTCGCTACTCGCCGCTTTCAGGTCGGTTCCGAGGATCACCACATTCGCGCCGCTGAGCGGAACCCCGAAATCGCCGTCCTCCACCGCGCCCCGCAGCGATCCTGCTGACTCCTGCGCGGCGCCTACCGGGCTCACGCAAAGCCAGGAGACAACGGCGAGGATTCCGAGGAGATGACAAGGGGACACGGGGTTCCAGGCTCAGGACCTTGCTCGGCGCGGAAGCCGCGCGACTGCGCGCGCCAACGTTCCGCTTCAGGCAGGAAAATACGAGCACTGGGTTAGGATTCGGTGAGGATTGGGCCAGTCGTGAGTGAAGACGATCTACCAAGGCGCGCCGAGCAGCGAGTGCGCGTTGTGGATTTGCATACGCAGTTCCGAATCCGGCTCTAAGTTGCGCAGGACGAGCGACAGGCAGCAGGCGGCGAGCGCCTCGGCACGCGGCCGTCCATTGGGATTCTCCAGGCCTTCCGCGATTGCACGCGCATAGACCTGCAGCGCCGCCGGGCGATCCCCCAGGGCGTGCAAGGCCTCGGCGATCGGCAGCAGCGTCTCCGTGCGATAGATGTTCACAATTTCATCACGCGCCGCTCCGTAGGCCGCAAGGGCCGCATCGATTTCGGTGCGCCCAACCTCCGGTTCGCCAGCCCGTATGCGCAGTTCGGCGAGCCGAGCGTTGAGTTTGATGCGGTCTTCAGAAACCCAGTGCGTCGAGTCGCGCCAGAGTCGCGCCTCCTCAAGCAGCGGAAGAGCCTCAGCCGGCGCTCCGAGCACACTCGTGGATTCCGCCATGCGCAGCAGGTAGTCCAAAGTGATGTCGGCAGGAATTTTTCCCCATGAATCCCGCACCACCGCAACCGCGAGGGCGCGCCGCCCGGCATCCGCGTAGTCGCGCTCATAGAGACTCACGCAGGCTGAGAGCGCGCACTTGACGGCATCCAGGTCGCCGCTGATCAGCACTTCCTGGGCCGATTGGATCCGTTGCGCAAACTCCTCCCGCGGACTCAACCGCGCACGTTGCGCGCACAAGTCCGCCAGCTCGGAAGCTGCCACACCTTGGGCCAGGGATTCGGATCGTTCCGTCTCGCCAAGCTCCAGCCAGGTCTGCGCGAGTTTGGCCCGCACGCGGTCGATCCTCCAACTCTGGCCGATTTCCGTTTCGCGAGTCTCCAGATGAGACTCTGCCAGCAGTGCGTATTTACGCGCCTCCTCCTCCGCTCCGAGCCGCGCGCAGGCAAATGCATATTGCGCGAAACCGAGTTGGCGTCTCCAGTCTGCAATCTGCTCCAATTGACGCAGCGCTCGCTGCGGCGCGCCGAGTTTGAGCGTGGCCTCCACGACACGTCCCTGACCGCGTGAGCGACTCTTGGCATGCGGCGTCAGCGGCAACTCCGAGACGGAGGCAAAGGCGATGTCCAGGAGTTCCAGCTGAGTGGATGAGAGCTGCGCATCCGTGGGCAGGAGTTCACGCTGATCGAGGCAGGAAATGGAGACCGCGAGCAGGATGGCGAGCGGGGTCAAGCGGCAGATGTGGCGCATGCTGGGATGAGTGATGCAGGAAGGGGAAATGGGGCTTCCGCCATCGGAAGCCCCTCGTTGCAGTCCATTTGGACCCTAAAGCACGGGCTGAAGAGTTCCGCTGAGACCGTTTGACGCAGACCACTGGGGATAGGGCCCGATCGTCACGGTGATGGCTCCGACCGGGAAGCTCACGTTCAACGGGGTGAGGCTGTTGATCGTGATCGGAGCATCGTCTGCCATAACAGCTCCGGTGCTGTTCACGACCAGAGTCGCCTTGCTGTTGCTGATCACCACCAGGTTGGCCACGACGTTGGCGCCAACCTTCATCGCGAAGCAGCTCGGCACGGTCGGCGTGAAGCCGAACGCTTGCGACGCAGTCCAACCGTAGATCCAGTTCGGGCAGGCAGGATCGAAGCCGCCACGGAACTTGCCAGGCGTGAAAAACCCGTCGTTCGGGGCCAGATTCACGCTGGTTTGGGCCGGGGCGTTCTTCGGACGGGGATCGAGTTTGGTGACGGGCACCATGATCTTTCCACCTTTCACCACGGCGGCTCCGCGGGTGAGCAGCTTCACCGGCTCGCTCGCAACCGCCGTGCCGGTCACCAGCTCGTTGTTGTTGGCAGGATTGAACACGTCGCGGGCGTTCGCCTCCGTGTACGCGGCGCCGTTCTGGTTGCGGAAGAACACGCTATCGGTGATCTCCGCCAGCTTTCCACTGGTTTGCGCAGTGTAGAAAGCGGCCGGGTTCGCGGGATCGTTCGCATGGCCGGGCACAGCATTGAACGCCGTAGTCC
>CAZCXL010000359.1:0-2752 GCA_964502625.1 uncultured Planctomycetales bacterium
GGAATTGTTGCGCGATCGCGGCTTGACGGTCGGCCGTCTGGATGCGCGCTACACCGGGAAAGATCTCGATGACGCCGGCGAGGCCCCGGATGAAGATCCTTCCTTCTATGGAATCGACGGCGCCTACACTGCCGCGATCAACGCTTACCTGCGCGATCAACTGGGTGTGAAACTAGAGCGCGAATACAACATCATCGGCGGACTCGAAGGCCCTTGGAAGTGGGACCTACCCGGAGATTCGCGGCAGACCTACCTCAACGTCGCGCCGTACATCGGCACGGCCATGCGCCAGAACGCGGATTTGCGTGTGTTCGTGGCTTGCGGCTACTACGACTTCGCGACGCCGTTCTTCGCGGCCGAATACAGCCTCAATCGCGCCGGCGTCGTGCCGGAGCGCGTGCACTTCGCCTACTACGAGGCCGGCCACATGATGTACGTGAACCACCAGGCGCTCGCGAGCCTGCAATCCGACGTGCGCCAATTCATTCTCAGCACGGTGCGCAAGGAATAGCGCTCAGCGGTCTCCGGTGTAGCCGAGCTGATTAAGCTCCGCCTGCGTGCTTGCGGAGCCCGCGCCTGCGACCGGAACTCCGGCCAGACCGTGTTGGTCGCGATGTCGCTCCGCGGCCAGACGCCATTCCACCAGAAAAGCGCGCGCGCGGTTCAAGAGCGCGGCGCCTTCCTCGCTGGCGGCAAGGTTGGCGCGCTCTTCGGGATCCAATGCGAGATTGAACGCGGCATCGGTCACGCCGGGACCCGTGGGGAAAATGGCGGCTTCCGCATCCGCGCGACACGCAAGTTGCTCGTACCGGTAATTCGCTTCGCCGACGACGCGGTGCGCAGCCGAGTGCGCGGCGCGCGGCGCGCGGAAGCCGATGTCCAGTCCCACGGCGGTTGGCGGTATAGGCAGGCCGAGTTCGCTCAGCAGCGTGGGCATGAGATCCACGAGGTCGATGAAGTCGTTGCGCACCACTCCGGCAGGACCGCCCGGAATGCGGACGATCATGGGTACGTGCAGGAGTTCCCGCCACACTTGATAGTGACCGTGCTGTCCGTGTTCCCAGAACTCTTCACCATGATCCGCGGTGAGCACCACGATGGTGTTCTCTGCGAGTCCCAGCGCCGCCAATTGGTCGAGAAATCGTCCGATCTCGCGGTCGGCGAGCGCGACTTCAGCCTCGTAGAGGGCGATGTAAAACGCTCGGTCTTCATCCGTGAGATCCGCGCTCTGCAACACCGGCCGAAAGAATTGCTCTTGCACACGTTGCAGCTTGCGCGTCCCTTGCGCGCGTGCTGTGAAGGCGAGCGCGTTTTCGTACGCGCGGCGCATCGGTCCGTCGTAGTCCGAAGCAAAACGCGCCACGTCCGCAGGATCGGGCATGTACGGGACGTGCACTTCATAAGTGTGAAGGAATAGGAAGAAGGGACGGTCTGTGGCGCGGTCCTTCTCCAGCCAGCGCAGAGCGGCGTCCACGCGGTCCGGCGCGCCGCGCATGCGCGAATCGAAGCGCTCAAATCCCTGATCGAGTCCACGGTCAGTGCTCAAGTATCCGCCATCGGCGATCGCTGCCGTGGCGTAGCCGCCCTGCTGCATGGCCTCCGCGAGAGTGACCGCGGCGGGGGAAAGGGCAAGGTCGCCCATTTCGGTCTTGCCGTCCACGAGTTGCTTGTTCCAAATTCCGTGCGTGGCCGGATAGACGGACGCGAACAAACTCGCATGGGAGGAAGCGGTGAAGGGCGAAGGCGCCCAAGCTTGACTGAAGCGAATGGACTCGGCGGCGAAGGCGTCCAAACGAGGTGATGTGGGACGTTCGCAACCGTAACTGCCCAGTCGGTCAGCACGCAGAGTGTCCAGGACGATCAGGACGACGTTGGGCCGGTTTCCGGAACCAGCACCGGCCGTTGCAGTCTTGGGCGTGTCCTCAACCTTGCCGCAGGCGCAAAGCGCCGCCACCGCGGTCAGGACCGGAATACGAAGGAGAAACGAGACCGCTTTCATGGTTTGGAACGAGCATACTTCCCCGCCGCTCTTGCCGAGGCTCATGGTGTGCGCCACGGTGGGGCAGAGGTAGTTTGGTGGCGTGACCCGCTCCTCCCGCCGGGAATTCCTTGGCCTCGCCGGTGCCGCTGCGGCGGCTGCCGCACTTGCTTCCTGCCAACTTCAGGGTCGCCGCCCCACCGCGAAGGTGCCGAAGAGTGGACCGCTCGCGCTGGGAGTGATCGGCGTCGGCGGACGCGGCTGGGACAACCTGCACGGAGTGGCTCCGGGGGAAACGATCGCCGCACTCTGCGACGTGGATGCTTCGCATCTCGCCACCGCGGGCGCTGAGTTTCCGCAGGCGGCGCAGTTCCGCGACTATCACGAGATGCTCGCGAAGGTACCGCTCGATGCGGTCGTGATCAGCACGCCGGATCACACGCACGCGCCGGCCACCATCGCCGCCTTGCGCGCGGGGCTGGACGTGTACTGCGAGAAGCCGCTCACGCACACCATCGCCGAGGCGCGCGAGATCACTGCCGCGGCCTCCTGGCATCGCGCCGTCACGCAGATGGGCACGCAAATCCACGCGGGTGACAACTATCGGCGCGTCGTGGAATTGATCCGCGCCGGCGCGATAGGTGAAGTCAAAGAGGCGCACTGCTGGGTGGGCAAGGCTTGGGGCGGCGGAGATCGGCCGACTGACAAGCCTCCGGTGCCGCCGGAGTTGGATTGGAAGTTGTGGCTCGGCACCGCGCCGGCCCGGCCCTATCA
>CAZCXL010000360.1:0-2750 GCA_964502625.1 uncultured Planctomycetales bacterium
GTGCCCCGTTCGGACTCGTCGCCACGCTCACCGGCGTGAGCCTACTTACGGCCCGCGCGGTGTGGCTTCCTGCAATGGCCGCGCTCGGAGACGCGGGGGCTGCGAGGAGCGCCGGCGCGCCGGCGGGCCCGTCTGCCGTCGCTCTCCCCGCGCTGTGCTGGGGAATCCTGTTCCTCCTGCCCCGCGTGCGCGGTCGTTCGCGCGCGCGACTTGCACTCTGTCTGGCTCTGATGATCGCCAGCGTGTTGTTCGCGCAAAACCTCGCCGAAATCTGGCATGCATGGATCGGCTCCTACTCTGGTCCCGAGCACGCGGGGCACAACCATCCGCTGGATCTCTTTGCGCGACTGCCCTTCGCGCTGGCGGGAATCGGGCTGGGCGTCGCACTGGCTTGGATGGAAGGCAAAGCTCCCGCCACGGTGGTGGTGTCGCGCCGTCGTGCGGGCGTGTACTTGGCTTCGGGATGCGCGGCGGGCGCCTTGCTCGCGCTATTGATTTGTGATTGGCGCGCGCCTGCGGACCCGGACCGCCGCGTCGCCATGCTCAATGTGGGAGGCCTCGACTGGGATCGTCCGAGCATCGAACAACTGGGAGCCTATTCGGGTGGAATGTTCGGCTTGCTTCCGCTCTATCTCCGGGACGTCGGCTGGCAGGTGGAAGCGCTCGCGGCGGAAGAACTGCCGAACTTCGACCGCAAGCGCGCACAAGTCTTGGTGATGATCAATTGCCATCGGATTTGGACCGACGCGGAGCGCGCCCGGTTGGAGGAATTCGTGCGCGCGGGCGGCTCGCTGCTGCTGCTCGGAGACCACACCGACGTATTCGGTTTGATGAAAGGATTCAACTCTCTCACCGTGCCTTGGGGGATTGAGTTCCGCTACGACAGCGCCTACCACACTGGGCAGGGCTGGAATGACGATCTCGCCTGGCAGGCCGGTGCGCTCGGCCCCTGGCACGATTTCCGGCAGGCGGGCATCGGCATTGGCGCTTCGCTGGCCTTGCAAGCGCCGGCGCGCTCCGTGCTCACCGCGCGTTTCGGATTCTCCGACCAGGGCGATCCTTTCAACGTTCCCGGCTCATTCCTCGGAGATTATCAGCACGAGCCTGGGGAGCGCGCCGGTGATTTGACGCTGATCGCCTCCACCCATCTCGGCCGCGGACGCGTGGTGGTCTACGGAGACACCTCCGGTTTCCAAAACGGCCCCATGCCGTTCACCTTCGCGTCCCACGTGGCGCCAGTGTTCGAACTCCTGGCCCGCCCCCCGCGTTTCTCGCTCCCGTTTCTCCTGGAGTCGGTGCTCGCGATTCTCGCCGCAGGCGCAATCCTCGCCGTCTTGTTGCTGGGCGGCTGTGCGAGTCGCGCGGGTCTGGTGGGCATGGGCGCTGGCTTCTCCCTCATTGGTGCTCTGCTGATTCACCCTGGCCCCGACGCGACGCTTGCGCGCGCCGATTTGGGGCACGCATTCCTGGTGGACGAGGCGCACTTGCCAGAAATCGGCCACTACGAAGCCGAGTGGAACGTGCCCTCGTCCTTGACCACCAGCGCACAGCGCGCGGGTTTGCACGTCTGGCACACGAATGCATGGAATGCGGATGCCGTCCGCCGTGCGCGCGCAATCGCGTTGATCGGCCCGCGCACCTCGCTGAGCGAGCGCGAGAGCGCGGACCTGCAGTCCGCTTGTGAGCATGGAGCAACGGTGTGGGTGGCTGCCTCCAGCGGCGACGACATAGGCATCGCCGACTTTCTCGCGCACAACGGCGTCACCATCGCGCCAGCACGGCTCGGTTCCATTCCGCCGGAAGGCATTCAGAAGGAAGACGAGCCGCGCTTCGTGGACGCGTCTCCGCTCCTCCTCGCGCGGCCGCAGGAAGCTCGCGAGCTCTATCGCTACGGCGAACACTTGCTCGCCGCTGCCGTGCCGGTGGGCGCGGGATGGCTGGTGGTGCTCGGCGACACCCGTTTCTTCTCCACTGGCAACGTCGAAGGCACCTGGGGTTGGTGGGGAGGCAATTTGCGCTTTTTGCACGACTTGATGAACGCTTACTGCGCGGGCGACGCCACCGACGTCGCGCCGCTCTTGCCCGCGCCGGAGCGCCCGCCCGACTCATGAGGAAGGATTTGCACCGCTGGGGCTGGATCGGCGTGGCGCTCATCGCGGGCGGCTTACCCTTCCTCACTCAGGATTACGCTCCCGTGCATCGCGGCACGGCGCTGGGGGCGCTGTTTCTGGCGTGCGGAGCCGCCGTGCTCGCACTGCACGGCAAGCAGAGAGGCGGGACTCTGCTCGCCATCGCCCTGCCCGTCGCCGCACTGCTCACCGCGCACCTGCTGAACGAATTCTTGCGGGCCTTCGAGTCGGGTCGCCAGCCGCAACTCCCCGCCTTCGCATGGTTCGCCGCCGGGCTCGCCCGACTGCTTGGTGAATCCGCGTCGGTGGCACACGGTGATCTGCTCCTGCAGGACTCGCAAGGAGCCTTCCGTTACGCACCCACTTGGGGCGCCATCGGCTGGCGAGCGTGGATGTGCTTCGCGGCGCTCGGCGGACTGCTCGCCGCCGTGAACGGGCGCGCGACACAGCATGCGTGGTGGATCACGATCCTCGCCGCGCTGCTATTGGCGATGCTGCGCTTTGCCGCGCTCGCCTTGCAGTACGCCGGTGTAGATGAAGTGCTTGCCCGCAGCGCACACGCCGAGGTGTGGACTTTCTATGATCCCTGGAGCGGCCTGCTCTTGCTGCTCGTCGCGGCGG
>CAZCXL010000361.1:0-2741 GCA_964502625.1 uncultured Planctomycetales bacterium
CAAATCCCGGGCCGCATCGAAGAAGCGCCGGCCGCTGCGCTCGGCCCAGGCCGCGCCGATACTGCTCTTGCCACTCGCGCGCGGTCCGATCAAGGCCAAGGCCCGGCGCGGATCCGCGCTCCGCTCGCGCAAGGCCTGCTGAAGCTCCGCGCGCAGGGCTTCGACCGCCGGCGCGCGGCCGCGCGCGAGTTGATATTGGGCGAGCATTTGGAGGAGCAGCATCTCGGCGCCCCCCACGGCATGGGCTCCCTGCTCTAGCGCTTGGCGCAGAAACGCGGTTTGCGCCGGCTCGTAGACCATGTCCAAGACCGCGGCGCCCGACGCAAATCTCTGGCCGGCGGCTGGATTGCCGGGTTGCGCGGTGCTTCCCAAGGGTGTGGATTGAATCACGCCCGTGAAAGAGCTCCAAGAGAGCGCATCCGGTTGAGCGATCTGCACGGCACCGAGTGCGGACAGATCTTGCGCGAGGGCCGCGGCCTGTTCCGCCCGACGCGCAGCAACGGTCACGCTGTGCCCCCGACGCAGGGCTTCCGCTGCGGCAGCCCGCGCGGCTCCACCGGCACCGACGATGAGCAAGGAGGCCGCGGACGGGAGTCCCGCGCTGGCCAGTGCATCGAGCGCGGCAGGGCCGTCGGTGTTCGCGGCGCGCCAGCCTTGCGGGATGCGCAACAAAAAGTTTGCGGCGCGACAGGCTGTGGCGCCGGGATCCGCTTCGACGGCGAGACGATAGGCGGCCTCCTTGAACGGAGCGGTGACGGAGAAGGCGGCGAAGCGCGGATCGTGATGGGCCGCAAGAAATGCTTCCACATTCTGCGCGGCGCAGGCCGCGTAGACGGAGGCCGAAGGCGGCTGCTCATTCCGCAGCGCCTGGCTCCAAAGTCGCGGCGACAGGGAATGCGCGATGGGGTTTCCCAACACGCCGTAGAGCGGCGCCTCCGGCTCGGCACGATTCGGCAGGAGTGCCCGCAGCGCGCGCCAGTCCAGTTGGCCGGGTGCGGTGGCCTCATTCGGCCAACTCGCGAAAGTCCAGGGCGCGCCGAAGGCGGGCGCCCAAGTGCGACTGGATCCCCCCCCCTCGCCCATGGCGAAAGCAATCAGCGCTCCGCGCGGCGCAAGCGCATAGAGCGGATGGACGCGCGCTGCCTGCTCGGCGTGCGCAGCCCAGGCGACGATCTTCACCCAGTCACCGTGCGGACCGCCGGGATCGCGCGCCGCACTCAAGGCGCGCGCGAGCATTGCGGACAAGTCCGCGGGCGCGTCGGTGGATTCATGAAAGGAATGCACCACACGCAGACGCGGAAATCCGGGAAGGCGTGGAGATCCGAGCGGTAGATCCACGGCGTCGAAGCCCGCAGCGGCGGCGCGCGTCAACACTGCGGCGCGCTCGGCATGCCGCTCAGGTTCCAGCGGCCGCCAAGTCGCCAAAAAGCTCAATTCCGTGAACTCCGCGCGCAAGGCTGAGAGATCCAGATCGGCAGGCGCGCGATCCAAGCGCAACTCCACCCAAGGCACCCGGCCTTCCAGCAGACGGAGGCGCGCGCGCAGTCGCCGCGGTTCCTCCGCGTGCAGCGAGACCGCAATCACGTCGGGCTAGCGGTGGCGCTCGGCGAGTTCGCGCAGTTCACGGGCGCTGTCGGGATCCAAGCGCTCGCTCTTGACCGCGAGATTGAGCACGACTTCAAGCAGGCCCGCGTACCGGTGGCGCTCTTCCTCGCTCAATCCTGCGAGATGCTCACGCACTGTGGCCACGTCGCCGCGCGCCACCGGGCCGGTGAGCGCCGCAGCCGGGCCATTCGCGCGCGCTGCACCCATGGCCTGCGTGGCCATGGTGTCCACCACGTCCCAGGCCTCTTCGCCAAAGGCCGGACGCAGCAGCTCTTCCGCCCACGCCATGAGCGCGGTGATGTGATTCGAAGCGAGCGCGAGCCCCAAGTGATAGCGACGCCGATCCACCTCGGCCTTGAGCCGCACCGGGCGCGCGCCCCACACCGCCGCGATCTTCAAGGCTTCTTCGCGCGCGTTCGGTGAGGCCGTGATGGTGACGATCGCATGACGCAGCATTTCTGCGTCGCGCTCGGGCTCGAGGAACTGCATCACCGGATGCATGGCCGCGGTGAACGCGCCTTCGAGCGCTGCGGCTTGCAGCACGTTGACGTCGTGCATGCCGCTCACGTGGACGATCAGCGTGCCATCGCAGGCGAGATCTCGCGCGCAGTCGGACGCCACTTCGGCAATCCCGCGGTCGGGAACTGCAATCAGCACCAAGCGCGGTTTGTGCGCGGCGCCGTCTGCGAGATGCAGAGTGGTGCGAATGCCCTGCTCGGCGGCCCAAGCCTGCCACGGGCCCGGCTTCCGACCGACCAACAAGACCTCCTCGCCAGCGCGGCGATGGACGAGAGCGAGCGCGCGGCCAACGCGGCCAGGTCCGATCACGAGAGTGCGTGCCATGGGGTTTCCTACTCCATCCTAGTCGGGAGCAAGGGGCCAAGCCGAGGTCTTCCCGCCCAGACGGTGCGACAAAGGGGCGCCAACCGCCCGGCAAGTTCCTGGGCTGCGGCAAGACTGGGGGCCGGAGCGAAGTGCGCCGAGCCGCTTCCGCTCATGGTGAGAGGCGCGAGGTCCTGCACCTGCCGCAGCCAGTCGCGCAACCTCGGCTCGACCTTCTGAGCTGCCGGGGTCAGATCGTTGGGACCGGGAGTAGCCGCAGGATGCGCGGAAGGCTCGCTCCGCAGGCGCGACGC
>CAZCXL010000362.1:0-2725 GCA_964502625.1 uncultured Planctomycetales bacterium
GTCACCCCTGAAGTCACCCCTGAAGTCACCCCTGAAGTCACCCCCGAAGTCACCCCCGAAGTTACCCCTGAAGTTCGGCTGGTCCGCGCGCTCGCCGGCAGCATGAGCCGCCAGGAACTGCAACAGGCTCTAGGCCTGAAGGATGATGGGCACTTCCGGTTGCAGTACCTCCAGCCCGCCCTGGAACGGGGCTGGATCGAGATGACCATCCCGGACAGGCCGCAGAGCAGCAAGCAGAGGTACCGCCGCACGGCGGAAGGTGCGGAAGTCGCCGAGCAAGGACGTTGACATGACCGACCCCGCGAACCCGACGCCCCCCCGCGCCGCGCTCTACCCGCGCAGTCCGCTGGGGGAGCGCGTGCCGGGCATTCCGACCGGGCGCGACGTCGAGTGGGAGCCGCTGGTGGACTACCGGCGCAACGGGGTCAGCGAAACCACCATTCACGGCGCGGTGGCGTGGGCCTCGGGCGGCAAGGTCGTGCATTCCTTCGGCGGCAACGTGCTGTGCTACGGGCGCAGCATGATGAAACCTTTCATGATGAAGGTGTTTGCCAAGGAACTCGACGGCGTGCTCGACGGCGCGCAGAAGGCGATTGCGGTCTCCAGCCACAACGGCGACGCCCAGCACGTGGCCGCCGCGACCTCGATCCTGGCCGAGGCCGACCGCGGGCTCATGCAGACTCCGCTCGACGTGCCGCTGGTGCAGTTCGGACGCCAGGTGCGCCGCCCGCGGCGCTGGTTCCACACCTGCTCGGGCGAGCACGCGGCGATCGTGCGCGGCTGCCAAGCCAAGGGTTGGGAGCCGGTTGGCTACATGCTCCCGCAACACCCGTTCTTTCAGGACTATCTTTCCCAATTACGGCGCTTTCTCGGCGCCCGCTGGAGCCCGCTGCGCGTGGCGCGCGATGGCTGCGGCCTGCCAACGGTGTCGAACACCGTGGCCGAACTCTCGATTCTGTTTGGAGAACTCGCGCGGTTGCGCAAGGAGGACTGGATCTGGGACGCGATGATGGCTCATCCGGATCTGATCGGAGGCTGCAACCGGCTCGATTCCACGATTTTGAAGTCCTGCGAGGGTGCGGTGCTCGCCAAGGAAGGCGCCGATGGCCTGCTGGGTCTCGCGATCGTGCATCCGGATTTCCCGCAAGGCCTTGGCGTGACCATCAAGATTGCGCACGGTTGGAACGCGCAGGCGACTTGGTACGTGGCGCGCGGCATTCTCGGCACGCTGGGCTTCACGCTGCGCAATCCTTATTCGCTGCACCGCCAGAAGGCCTTCCTGGTGCCCGGCATCGTGCCGCCCGAGCGCCTTGCAGCGCTGGAGCTAGTGCCGACCTGGGACGAATGGGATCCCGACCGGGACAAGTTCGACTACGACTGGACCGAGTACGCCTCGTGATGAAGAAAATCTCGCATTGGATCGGTGGACGCGCAGCGGAGCCTGCGGGCGGAACCTGGCTCGACAGCGTGGATCCCAAGACAGGAGACCATCTGGCGCAGGTCGCGCGCGGCAATGCGGCCGACGTGGCGGCAGCCGTTGCGGCTGCGGCTTCCGCGCCGGTGCTGCCCGCGAAGGAACGCGCCGACTTGCTGGAGCGCGTTGCTGGTCTCGTCGAGCGGCGACTGGAAGACTTCGTGCGCGCCGAGGCGGCCGACAGCGGCAAGACGCCGGCGCAGGCGCGGAGCATGGACATTCCGCGCGGACTCGACAACCTGCGTTTTTTCGCCGCGGCGATTCGCAGCGACTCCACGGCCTTCCACGGCGCGGAAGGCGGATTCAGTTACACCTTGCGCCAGCCTCTCGGCGTGGTCGCGACGATCACGCCCTGGAACTTTCCTTTTCACCTATTCACTTGGAAGTTGGCGCCTGCGATTGCGATGGGCAACGCGGTGGTTGCCAAGCCCTCGGAGATGACCCCGGCGACTGCCACGATGGTGGCGGAAGTCTTCAGCGAGGCCGGCGCGCCGGCGGGATTGCTGAACGTGGTGCACGGACTCGGCAACGAGGCGGGGGAGGCGTTGATTTCCCATCCAGGCGTGAAGGCGATTTCATTCACGGGTTCGACCGCCGCCGGCCGTCACATCGCCGGAGTTGCCGCGCCGCTCTTGAAGAAAGTCACGCTGGAACTCGGCGGAAAGAATCCCACCGTGGTCTTTGCCGACGCCGACTTCGACGCCGCCGTGGCCGGCGCCGCGCGCGCCGCCTTCTTCAACACCGGGCAGGTCTGTCTGTGCGGTTCGCGTCTGCTCGTGGAGCGCTCCTTGCACGATCGTTTCGTCACCGCTCTGGTGGCGGAATCCAAGAATTGGCAACCGCCCGAGCACATGGGAGCGCTCGTTTCCGCCGCGCACCGCGACAAGGTCGAGCGTTACGTGAACTTGGCGCGTGAAGAAGGCGGCAAGATCCTCTGCGGCGGCACGCGTCTGCCTCCCGATGGCGGATGCTACTTCGCGCCCACCGTGATCACAGGGCTGGAACATTCCGCGCGCTCGGTGCAGGAAGAGATTTTCGGCCCGGTGGTGAGCGTGCATTCTTTCGACACGGAGGAGCAAGCGCTCACCCTGGCCAATGGCGTCGAATACGGCCTTGCGGCTTCAGTGTGGACGCGTGATCTTGCCCGCGCGCATCGCATGGCTGAGAAACTGCAAGCCGGCACCGTCTGGATCAACTGCTGGAATCGCCGCGACTATCGCGCGCCCTTCGGCGGCATGAAGAGCAGCGGCC
>CAZCXL010000363.1:0-2722 GCA_964502625.1 uncultured Planctomycetales bacterium
CGTCAACGTCGCTTCCCAGTGCGGGCTGACGCCGCAATACGCCGGCCTTGAGCAACTGCAGGATGCCTTCGGACCGCGCGGTTTCACCGTGATCGGCTTCCCGTGCAACCAATTCGGCGGGCAAGAGCCGGGTACGGCGCAGGAGATCGCCGCGTTCTGCGCGGAGAACTACGCAGTGAGTTTTCCTCTGATGACGAAAATTGAAGTCAATGGAGTCGGGCGACATGCGCTCTATCAAATTTTAACCGCCGTACCCGACGCCCAAGGCGTGGCCGGCGACGTGCAGTGGAACTTCGAGAAGTTCCTCGTGTCCGCCGACGGCAGCACGATTCTGCGTTTTCGCCCCCGCACGGCGCCCGATGCGCCGGAACTGCTCGCGGCCATCGAAGCGGTCTTGCCGCCGACGGGCGTGGAGCGTACGACCAGCATGAAAGACAGCAACGCTTCTGCGCGCCCGGACCACTACAACCCCCTCACCCCCGAGGAAGCACGCGTGCTACTCCGCGGAGGCACCGAACGGGCTCATACCGGGGAGTACGCGGAACACCACGCTGCCGGCACTTACCTCTGCCGGCAGTGCAACGCGCCGCTTTACCGTGCCACGGACAAATTCGACAGCAATTGCGGTTGGCCGAGTTTCGACGCGGAGATCGCGGGGGCAGTGCAGCGTCTGCCCGACGCCGACGGCCGCCGCATCGAAATCCGCTGCGTGAATTGCGGCGGCCATCTCGGGCACGTGTTCCTCGGCGAGGGCTTCACCGCGAAGAACACGCGTCATTGCGTGAACTCGGTGTCGCTGCGCTTCGTGGCGGAGGGAGAACATGCACCGGAGAAGATCGTGGTAGAGAAGCGCCGCTAACAGATTGCGCAACTCCCGCGGTCCCCTGCGTTTCCTCCGCATTGCCGGCCTCGCAGCCGTGCTTTTCATTCCCTTCGTGGTGGTGGGCTGCGGTTGGACTCCTGCGGACCACGACGCCTGGCGCGCGGACCTGGCCTCGCTCGAGGATTATCTGTCCGCCACCTATGCGAACGCGGACGACTTGATCGTGGCGCATGGACTGAAGCCTTCCGTCTTGCATGACGAAGCACTCAAGGCCATCGATGAGGGATGGAGCAACCGCGCTTGCCGTCAGGCCTTGCAGCACCTGATCAACGCTTTCCCGGACGGGCACTTGCGCCTGGAGTCGCCGCCGGCGTGGTTCGCAACCTGGTTTGCGGAAGAAGCCGAGCCTGATGTGGAAGCCTTTGCGGCCAGTTTCGCGGAGGGGAGCGCCAGTCGAGGTCTACCGTTCTCGGAACATGTCACCACGCAGGATCTTCCCCATGCGGCTTCGGCGGAGTTCCCGCTCGCACTCGCCACTTTCGCAAACGGTCGTCGGCTGGCCATCCTGCGCATTCATTCCTTTGGCGTCGAACATCACGGCCGCGCCGCCAAGGAAGCACTCGCTCGCTACCACGCTCTGGCAACCGGCGCTCCGGGCTCGCCCGAAGACCTGTATTGGCAATGCTTCATGGAAGCGATTCTCGCGCGCTTGGCCTTGGCGGTGGACGCCGTCCACGCCGCCGCGCCCGACGCGCTGCTGATGGATCTCACCGGAAATGGGGGCGGCACCGACTGGGTGGACGGCGCTGCCCGGTTGTTCTCGGAGCGTCGGCTGACCTCGCCTGCCTTCCAACCCATCCGTCACGCGCACTGGTTGGAGCGCGCGCGTCACGAGCTAGCCGAGATCGAGGCTCTGCGTGACCGACTGCCCGATGGCGACCGACTTCGGGTTTGGCTGGAGCGCGTGCGTGCGCGCGCGGCCAAGCGGCTCGAGCAGATCGCCACACCGCCGGATCGGCGCGGACTCTGGCGGGGTGAAGCGGTGGAGCCGCTCCTGGCACTCGGACGGATCTGCGAGCCGGTGTGGCTCGCGAAACTCACAACCCAGGAAATCGCCGCGCTCGCGCCGATTCACGGCATCCTTGGCCTGGCAGATCCGAACGAAGCTGCGCGCGCGCCGTGGACTGGCCGGCTCTTTCTCGCAATGGACGGAGAGACGGCCTCCGCCAGCGAGCAGTTCATGGCCATGCTCGCCGACGGCGCCGACGCGCAGATCGTCGGCACGCGCAGCTACGGCGCGGGTGCGGGATACACAAGAGGCGGCGTCGTGCACGTGCTGCCGCACTCCGGGTTGATCGTCCGCGCGCCCGATCTGGCCCGGCGCCGCAGCGACGACAGCAACGAGGTTCTCGGGCTCCAACCCACGCTGGAGGCGGGGATTCTCCCCGCAGATGGGAGCAGCACGCGCGCGCAGAAGATTCTGGCCGCGGTCGAAGCGGCGCTCGAAGGCGTATAGTGGGGCCACTACGGCCTGGGGGTGGCTGTCCGCGCGCTGCGGCAGCCTGAGAACACACCCCGGAACCTGAACCGGATCATGCCGGCGGAGGAAAGAGCCCATGAAGACCTCGCACCCTGTTTCGGAACAATCCCGCAATCGCGCCGAGAGTGGCGCGCTGCAACCGCGCGGCATCCCGACCTTCGAGGAGTGCTACCCGCGCTCGACCAAGGAATTCCGCGAGCTGCGGCACGCGGGCTCCACGCTACGTGTTCCCTTCCGCCGCGTCAGCTTGACCAATGGCGCGCATTTTGATTTGGATGACGTGAGCGGACCGCAAGGAGTGGATCCGCGCCTCGGACTGGCACCCATGCGCACCTGGGCGAGCCTTGCGCCGCTGCACA
>CAZCXL010000364.1:0-1160 GCA_964502625.1 uncultured Planctomycetales bacterium
CTGCCCGGGTGCGGCGGCGCAAGCCACGCGCGGAAATCGCCTGCAAAGAACGCGCTCTCGAGGAATCCCGCGAACGGAAAGGCGGCCCACAACGCCAGCAGCAACACCGTGGCGATCGCAAGCAGTTTGGGCAGCCCGTTCCAGCGCGCGGCCAAGCGCGTGGGCAGAAACAGCCACGCGTAGGAAGCCAGCACCACCGTCAGCGGCGCGAGGATGAAGACGGTGAGCACCGCCAGCACCCAGTTCTCGACCCAGGGCGCGATCACCAGCGCGGCCAGGAACCCGAGCACCACGCTCGGCAGCGAAGCCATCATTTCGATCTTGGGCTTCACGATGGCGCGCATGCGGCGAGTCATGAATTCGCTGGTGTAGATCGCCGCGAGCAGCGCGATCGGCACAGAGAAGA
Organism: uncultured Planctomycetales bacterium; assembly: GCA_964502625.1. GTDB lineage: Bacteria > Planctomycetota > UBA1135 > UBA1135 > UBA1135 > JAQBVK01. The sequence continues at coordinate 407 of CAZCXL010000364.1, forward strand.
GCATCGCGTACAGCGTGGCCTTGAGCGTTCCGAAAATCAGCGGCAGCAGACTGAGCTTGGGCTCCGCATCGTCGGTGCCCGCCGAGGACTGCCAAGTGTGAGTCGGTTGCGGGTAGTCCTCGTACCAAACCTTGCCGAAGATTGTGCCCAGCGTGGTTTCCGGGTGTGGATTGTCGAGCTCAATCAGGCGCGAAGTGCCCGCCGCGCCAAACGCAACCACGGCGTCTCCTTTGGGCGCGATCTGCAGAAATCCCGGCAGCGGGGCCGACGCCGCGTGCAACCGCGCGAGCGTGCGCGCAGACGTGAGATGCCGAACGAGGATCTCACCATCCGCGGAAGCCGTGGCGAAGGTCTTGTTGCGGGGCGAAGCCGAGATGGCGGTGATTGCGCCCGACTGTGCGTCGAGAGTTCGCGCGTCCACAAGATCCAAGCCATCTCCGGGTGCGCCCACTGCCTCGGGCTCCGTGGTGAGCCGAAACCAAGCAGTGATGGAGCCGTCGGAACCGCCGGCAATGAGCGTTTGATCACCGATCAAGTAACGCAGTGCCGTGAGTTGAACGCCGCCGGGTACGAGTCGCTCGACCTCCGCCAAGCGCGGGCGCGAGAGATCGGACACGTCGTAGCGCTCTGCTTCCCCACTCCCCCACGCGAGCAGAAGCACGCTGCCGCGTTCGTTCAACGTGAGAAAGCGCGGCTGCTCGCGGCCATTCAACGTGAAGGGAACTTCGCTCTCGGACAACTCGGCGCTGATCTC
>CAZCXL010000364.1:1170-2711 GCA_964502625.1 uncultured Planctomycetales bacterium
GGCGTAGGCTTTGACGGCTTCGTAGAGAAAGGGCATCAGATTTTCGGTGGTTTCCACGCGGCTGACCGCCAAGTGTCCGTCAGCCTTCAGGTACGCAAGGCGCTCATCGCCGCCTGAAACTGCGTAATCCATCAATCGAATGGGCGCCGAAGATCCGCTGCTGACGGGTTCACGCAAACCGTTTCGCAGCACGCTGGCGCGCAGCAGGTCTGCAGAAACGCGCTCAATCACTCCTTCGCCGAAGGCCTGCGCAGCGCCGACCGCGAGCTCGCGCAGCTCAGGTGGCGCCGCGTCGGCTCCCATGAATTCGGACGCAAACGCAAGCGAGCCGATCACCATTCTGCCGTCGGTGAGACCCAACGCCAGCGAACCCGTGGCCGGATCACGTGCGAAGGCAGAGATGCCCGGAGCTTCCTCGGGTGTGACCCGCCGGTGTGACACTTCGTGACTGCTGCCCAGCTCGTACACCGCCAGCGTGCCGTCAGAGGCGAGCGCAAAGGCCGCAGTGCCATATTCGTTGACCTCTGCGTGCAGCCAGTGCGCGCCCTCTGGCGCTGCGCCGAGCGCAAAGCTGCGTTCCTCGCCCAACTTTGCCCCCCCGAAGAGCGGCACCACCACCACTCCGAGGAACACGCAGATGCCGAGCACCGCAAGGATTACCGCGATGCCACCCGAGCGGATCACGGTTCCTGCAATGCGATCAATGACGACAACGCTCCGGCGCGTCTTGCGAACGCGCCGGAGTTGCGGAGGTGTTTTGGACTCAGGTTCGGACAAAAATCCGCCCGTCAGGAACTAGGGAACGGTGACGACGAGTTCAGCCAGGCCCAGGTTGGCGCGCTCTTTGGCGAGCACGGCGACGGGCAGCGGCAAGTAGCCGTCTTTCACCACGGCCTCTTGGCCCTGACGCGAGAGCACGTAGGAGAGAAACTCAGCGCGCAGCGGATCGAGCGCCTTGCCCGGCTCCTTGTTGACGTAGAGCAGCAGGAAGCGTGCGATCGGATACTTGCCGTTGTAGGCGTTTTCCATGCTGGCTTCGTAAGTCTCGCCGTTCGGATTCTTCGCGAGCGGCACGATGCGCACGTCAGCCGTCTTGTAACCGATGCCCGAGTAGCCGATGCCGTACTTGTCGGTGGCCACGCCTTGGACCACCGCCGAAGAGCCAGGCTGCTCCTTCACGGTGTCTTTGTAGTCGCCTTTGAAGAGCGCGTGCTCCTTGAAGTAGCCGTAGGTGCCCGAGGCCGAGTTACGGCCGTAAAGGGAGATCGGCTTGTCAGCCCACTCGCCGGTGAGGCCGAGATCGCCCCAGGTGATCAGGTCCTTCTCGGAGCCGCCCTTGCGAGTCTTCGAGAAGATTGCGTCCACTTGCTGGAGGCTCAGGCTGGCGATCGGGTTGTCCTTGTGCACGTAGACCGCGAGCACGTCCACCGAGGTTTTCACCGCAGTCGGCTTGTAGCCGAACTTCTTCTCGAAGGCGTCGCTCTCCTCGGCCTTGATCGGGCGGGACATCGGGCCGAAGTGGGCCGTGCCGTTGGTCAGCG
>CAZCXL010000365.1:0-2679 GCA_964502625.1 uncultured Planctomycetales bacterium
TGCAGGAATCCGCTCAAGCCCTGACCCAGCTCGTCCGGGCCTTGGAGCGCAAGAATGCCGCCGCCGTCTTCGGTGAGATCGCAGGCCTCGGTGGCGTCGAGCCGGGAGGTCAGCACCTGAAAATCACGCTCGCGGCCCGAGGCGTTGACCACCATGAAGTACTCGTCTTCCGCGGTGCGGTAGGTGATCAGGTCGTCCAGAATTCCGGCGCGCTCGTCGAGGATCATCGTGTAGCGCGCGGTGCCGACTTCCTGATCCGTCATCGATCCGCCGAGCGCGCGGTCGAGTTCGGCGGCCACTTGCGGACCGCGGAACAGGAAGCGAGCCATGTGCGAGACGTCGAAGAGCCCAGCACCGGTGCGGACCGCGCGCGACTCTTCCAGGATGGAGCCGTAGTCCAAAGGCATCTCCCACCCTGCAAAGGGCACCAACTTCGCTCCAAGCGCAGCATGGGCATCGCGAAGCGCGGTGCGGAGGAGGGGGTCGGTGTGTGTGGAAGCCATGGAAAGCGAAAAGGCGCCCGGAGTACGGGCGCCCTGTTCGGTCCGAGGACGGTTCAGGTTCCTTCCGGCCGTAGTCCTGGTACCTGAGAGTTTCATCGCATTGAGCGACTTGCCCCTTCGGTGCCCAGCAGCGCGGTGAGGCGCCCCGGGACTCTCCCACGGCCTTCGTGTGGAGGGGGGAATTCTCGCCGGGTCCGACCCCCGGGTCAACCGCCGAGAGGCGGAAAGCTAGCGGTGGGCAAGTTATTTTCCGTCTGCGTTGACGCTTTGCCGCCCCGGTCGCTAAACTGTCAGGCCCTTTTAGGAGGGAATCACCCATGGCACGTCGCTGCGAAGTTACCGGTAAAGGCACCCGTTCTGGCAAACATATTGCTCGTCGCGGTCTGCCGAAGAAGAAAGGCGGCGTTGGCCTGAAGACCACCGGCCACACCCTCCGGAAGTTCAAAGCGAACATCCAGAAGGTGCGCGTCCTGCTTCCGGACGGCACGGTCCGCCGGGTCAAGCTCTCCGCCACTGCGCTCAAGCGTGGGCGGGTGCCGGCGAAGAAGGGCGACCCGACTCGTCTCGTCCCCTTGGTGAAGGCGGTCCGCGGTCGGAACCGCGCGCGGTTGGCGCGTCTCGCGCGCACCGCCGCCGCGAAGTAGCCCGAGTTTTCGCTCGCTGGCGCGACGCCCGTTGCATGGCCGAAAGTTTTTTTCGGTTTTAGGGGAGAATTCCTATTCCGTCTGCCGATGGAGAGACTTTGAGGGCCAGATGTCGTGGTTGACTCTGGTTCTACTCCCCGGCGAACTTCACTCGAAGCCGCCGATCCAATTGGATCCAAAACAAAAAATTACCATGGCTGCTCGGAAAAAAGCGACGAAGAAAAAGGCTACCAAACGCAAGGCTACCAAGCGCAAGGGTGCCAAGAAGGCTACGAAGCGTAAGGCTAAGTAGTTGAACTCCTGGGGCATCGCCCCACACCGTCTTGACGGATGGGCAGACCCTGGACGAATCCGTCTGGGGTCTGCTTGTTTTTATCCCCTCAGCACCCCGGTCCCTTCCCCGAGAGAATCCCCTGGAATGAACAAGCGTGACTTGGTGGAGATGGTTGCGGTCGGCCAAGGCCTCACTCGCAGCGCCGCGGAGGAGACTGTGGACAGTGTGTTCGCGGCCATCCGCGAAGGTCTGCAGAAAGATGCTGAGGTCGTGATCGCTGGATTCGGGTCCTGGCAAATGCGCCAGCGCCCGCCCCGCGTGATTCGGAATCCCCAGAGCGGCGAGCCCATGGAGGTCCCGGCCAGCGTCGGGATCGGCTTCCGGCCCGCGCGTGCCTGGCGGGATGCGCTCGCGGCGGTTCAGCCGCGGCGTTGAGCGCACAGCTCAAGCCTGAGACGCCCGCGACTCAAGCGCAGTGATTTCGGCGGCGATCGCCTCGGCCTCGATCTTGGGGAAGAGAATCGTGGGTTCGCCGAGGCGCGCGCGCGCGGGCAGCCGCGCCGGGGGACGCGTGTCGGATTCTTCGCCCCAAACGCCGGAGTGCGCGGGAAGCGCCGCTTCGCCGAGCATCTTCCGTAGATCGGCGGCTGCGCGCGGACAAGCCGGAGCGATCCGGCGCGACAGTAATTCCAGATAGGCTAGGCAGCGCTCGACGCATTCTGAGAGGGTGGTCCGGTCGGCCGGCGCCTCGCTCTTCGCGAGTTTCCACGGGGCGATGGCGTCGAAATACTGGTTGAGGGCGGCGCATCCGGCGACGATCGCTTGAGCTCCTTTGCGCAGCTCATAGCGCTCGAAGTGCTCGCTCACGGCGGCGAAGGCTTCGTCTGCGGCGCGCAACATGGGGTGCGGCTTCGGCGAGCCGGCGCATTCCGGCACCGCGCCGGCACAGCGGCTGATCGCGAATTTCAGCACCCGGCTGGCGAAGTTGCCGACCTTGTCCGCCAACAGCGTGTTGTTGGTGTTCTGGAAATCCTGCCAGGTAAATTCGCTGTCCGCCGTTTCCGGCGCCGAGAGCATCAGGTGGAAGCGGGCGGCGTCGGCGTCGTACTTGGAGAAAAAGTCGTCGTTGTCGAGGTACCAGCCCGCGCTGGTGTTGAACTTCCGGCCTTGCAGGCTGTAGAACTCGTTCGCGGGCACCGCAGTGGGCAAATTGAAGGCGCGACCGTTCCAGGCGGTTCCTTGGCCGAGCAGCATGGCC
>CAZCXL010000366.1:0-2673 GCA_964502625.1 uncultured Planctomycetales bacterium
TCTCGTGAGGTCACCTTCAGGGAGTTCACAGAGCGCTCCCGACGCGCCGCCAACCACTTTTCCACGGCGAGGTCATCCACCTTCAAGATCTCCGCTCCTGGGGGCACGGCGGCATCCAGAGCCGGGCCGAGCGCCTGCTTCACGTAAATCTTCTTGCCGATGCGGCACCATGCCAAGCCGGAATGGCCGCGACGACCACCGAAGGGCGCATCCTCCGGCCAAACCAAGGGCGCGCGGCCCGGGCCCGGCCGCACCTCAGAGTGACCATCCTTCAGGCGCGCGAGCAATCGTGCCAGCACGAGGAACTCATCCGCGTCAGTGCGCGCGCTCTTGGCCGCGCCGCCAATCTCTTTGCGCACTTCCTTCCACTGGATGTCCTTCGCGGGGAAGAAATGCCCGCACTTCTGCTCGAGCGTGTCCAGGGCGAAGGCCACGTCGGCTTCAAAAGATTGCGGAGGAAACGCAACCGCGCACACCAATGCCGCAAGTAGCATGCCCCATGTTAATGCGTCGGCGGTGAATGAAAGAGATCGCCCTGAAAGACATTGCTGGGCTCGCCGCGCTGGCGGAACCCCAGTACGTGAAGGCCGGCGGACCACTCCTTCCCACGGGTGTGGCAGTACTGGAGGTTCGCGAAGCCGGTCAGTTGTGGCGCGTGGAAACTCCCAGCGCCCAGCAACTCTGGTGGAAGCGCTACACGGTGCCGGGATGGAAGCAGCCGCTCAGCCTGCTGCAGCGCAGCCGTTCCCGGCGCGAGAGCAGGGGCCTGATCCTTCTGCGTCAACGCAAGTTGCCTGCGCCCAGGGTTTGCGCCTGCGTCGAATGGCGTCGCGGCCTGCTCGTGCGCGAGTCCGCCCTGATCACGCACGGCATCCTGCATGCAATCCCGCTGAATCATTTTCTGCGCGCCGAGCCGGATCCGCAGCGCAGGGCCCGTGCTTGCGCGTCGGTCGGCGCTTTGGCGGCCCAGCTCCATCAGGCGGGAATCGGCCACTTCCGCTTTCTGGCGAAAAACATCCTCGTGCTTCCCGAGGATCCGTCACAGAGTTGGATTCTCGACGCTCCCTATCTCTGCGCATGGTCGAACCCGACGCCGACGGCCGTGCGGCGCTTCGACCTGGCTTCGATATGCTCCCAGGCCGGAGAACTCGAACTGGAACATTCCGCCCAGATCATTGCCGCCTATTCCCGCATCACCGGTGAGAATTGGCGCCCCGAAACCTTGGCGAGGGCTTCGCGCATGAACCTGAAGTTGCGCCGCATCAGCCTGTATCTCGGCTCCATCTGGACCGGTCACCGCGCCGATCGCTTCCTGCATCGAACCCAAGAATCCGCATGACCCAGCGGCAGCGCCTGAAGTTTTACGACTCGCCGGAAGGCGCAGTCGAGTACTACGAAGAATACGAGAAGGTTCACCGCCGCCTGAGTGACCGGCGCGAGCGCCGCATTCTCAACCGTTGGTTGAATCAGATCGGCCCGCTGGAATCAGCGCTGGATCTGCCGTGCGGCTTTGGGCGGTATCTGCCCTTCTTGCGCGCCCACGGCGCGCGCGTGATCGAGGCCGACTACAGCCGCGACATGGTGAAGGCTTCGCGGCAGAACAGTCCTGCGGCTCCGCCTTCCGGATTCCGCTGCTTCGGCCACGAGATTCCGCTGCAAGACCGCGCAATGGATTTGTGCTTCTCGATGCGCCTCAGTCACCACTTGGTGGACCCTGAAGTGCGGCGCGCGCACGTGCGTGAGATCTTGCGCGTCTCACGACGCTTCGCAATCTTCAGTTACTTCGATCACGCAAGCTTCAAGAATCTGCTGCGCCGAGTGCGCACCCGCGTCGGCCTTACCCGCAAGCCGGCAAAAAGCACGTTACGCCGCTCGGAAGTGCACGCCCTTGTGGCCGCCGCTGGATTCCGCGTCGTGGAAGATCCGTGGCTTTTCGTGATCGGATCCGGTCACCGACTCACGCTCGCCGAGCGCGTCAAGTAGTCCGTCTCCCATACGCGGCGCATGGTGGCGGCGTCGGCATTGCCGCCAGACAGGATCACCAGCACGGTGCGACGCGGCGTGGCTGGCTGTTGCGCAAGCCACTGTGCCGCCGCTGCCATGCCAATGGCCCCAGTCGGTTCGACCTGGAGTTTGAGAAGATGCACGAGCCACTGCGTCCAGCGACAGATGTCTTCTTCCGAGACCTCAAGAATGCCGTCGCACCGCTTCGCATAGGTCCAAGTGCGCTCGGAGAGTGAAAGCGTGCGCACGCCGTCAGCGAGAGTGGGCGGCACGTCATCGAAGCGCACGAGTCGACCCTCGCGCAAGGTGCGCGCGGCATCGTTCGCGAGTACGGGCTCGCCGCCGAAGACCAAGCGCGGAGCGCCGCGTCTGCTCTGCCCTGGGCCGCGTTCCTTCACGGCGATCGTCGTGCCAGAGAGCAGGCCGCCGCCGCCAACGGGCACGAACACCGCTTCAATCTCAGGATGATCGTCAAGCGCTTCGAGCGCCGCAGTGCCTTGGCCGCAGATGACCTGATCGTGGTCGAAGGGCGGAATCAAAGCGCAGCCGGGCTCCGCGCCGGCGGCTTCGGCTTCGCGTTCGGCGTCTGCGCGACGCTCGCGCAAGACGACGCGCGCGCCATAGGCCGCCGTGGCCGCACGCTTCACGCTGCTGCTGTTCTCCTGCATG
>CAZCXL010000367.1:0-2640 GCA_964502625.1 uncultured Planctomycetales bacterium
CTTCTTGCGAGCAGGCAAGAACCAGGTTTTCGTCTCTGGCTCACGTGGATCCTTTGCCCTGAGTTTTGTTCCGCTCGGTGAAAATCTTCATGCTCTTCCTGAGGAGGACTTGATCGCTCCGCTCCGTGCCGGTTTTTTTGGCGAACAATTCCTCTCGCTGGCTTACGCGAATCCTTCGCCGCAATCCACGGGCCCACTGGAGTTGATCGTCCTCGGCAAGCGTCCCATTGAAGGATTCGTGCGGGTGACGGCTCCGGAAATCCCCGGCCTGGGAATCGGAAAGTTGACCGTGCCGTTGCGCACGAGTCGCATCGTGACGCCTGGTGAAGTGGCTGGCGTGGTTCCCATGGTGGTGCTGGTTCGCAGTGCCGATGGCCGCACCTTGGCGCGCCGTGCTTTCGACGTGCCGGTGATGGGTTCTGGACTCACGGCCTTGCGCAGTTTTGTTTCGGAGTTGGACGGATCTGTGCAGAAGTGGGCCGCAGTGCCTTCGCTGGGGCAAGCGGAAGGCCTGGTGCTCTCGCTCCACGGCGCGAGTGTGGATTGTCTGGGACAAGCCAATGCCTACGCGCCCAAGCCCTCGCTTTTCATTGCCTGTCCCACCAACCGGCGCCCCTATGGCTTCGATTGGCAAGATTGGGGCCGCCTCGACGCCTATGAAGTGCTGGAGCAAGCCTTGCACGAATCTGGCGCGGCGGCAGACCGGGTGTCACTCACGGGCCACTCGATGGGAGGTCACGGCGTTTGGCACCTTGCGGTCAATGACGCGGACCGCTGGGCCGTGGTCGCGCCCAGCGCGGGATGGTGTTCCTTCGACAGCTACGGTGGCCGGCCAGTTGGCGTGCACGATGAACTCTGGCACGCAGCCGATGGCGCAGGCGAGACCCTTGCCTTGCTTCCGAACTTACGCGGAGTGCCCATCTCCGCACTGCACGGCGAACTGGACGACAACGTGCCGGTGAAGGAAATGGAATCCATGTTGGAGGCGGCGCGCGCGCTTGGCTTCAGCCCGACCGCGCACGTGGAGCCGGGTGCGGGACACTGGTGGGGCAATGCTTGCGTGGATTGGGCGCCTTTCTTCGCGTTGTTCGCTACGGCCCGCACGCCGAGCTTGGCCGAAGTGCGCGAGGTGGATTTTCGTACTTCGAATCCGGCCACGGATGCGCGACATCATTGGGTCGTGATCGAACAACTCCTGGACTACGCTAGGCCGGCCCGTCTGCAAGCGCGCCGCGGCGCAGTGCTTACCGAGATTGCCTTGTTGGAAAACGTGCGGCGTTACCGCATCTTGGATGATCAGGGCGAGCAGCCCTTCGCCTGGATCTTCGACGGCAAGCAGGAGAACGTGCGGGTAGAAGGTCCGATCCCCGCGCAGGAGAAGAGTCCGGAACGCAGCGGTCCTTTCAAGCGCGCTTTCGAGCGGCGCTTCCTGCTGGTGGTGGGAACCGGCGGGGACGCGGACATGGACGCGTTGCTCCTCGCGCGCGCGCGCGCCGATGCGCTGCATTGGAACTACCGTGCCAACGCCACGCCGCTTCTGTTGGAAGACGTGGAGTTCTTGCAGCAGAGGGAGCACCACCAAGGCCGCAACTTGATTCTGTACGGCAACCAGGCGAGCAACACCGCGTGGCCAGTCGTGGTTCCGGAATCTTGTCCGCTCCAAGCGCTACCGGGGCAGATGACCCTGGGAGGGCAGACTTGGGCGCGCGATGATCTGGCCGCACTCTGCATCTATCCCCGCGCCGACGATGACCAAGCTCTCGTTGGCCTCATCGCCGACAGCGGTGCACGCGGCGCCCGGCTGGGCGATGCGTTGCGGCTGTTCGTGAGTGGCGTGGGCTACCCTGACTTCGTCGTGTGGGGGCCGGAAGTGCTCCTCGAAGGCGATGGCGCAGTGCTCGCGGCTGGTTTTTTCGACTGGGCGTGGCGTCTGCCCTAGAATTCCCGGTCCATGACCGTGACCGCAGCCCGCACTGATCTCAACTTCCTGCGTGAACTCGGTCTCGAGGGAGTGCAAGACGGCGCGTACGCGGGCACTTGGCTGCGATGCTCCGGCCCAGAGTTGATCGTGCGCAGTCCCGCGACGGGCGCTGAGATCGGCAGGGTGCGTCAGGCGGGTGCCGCCGAGTACGAACAGACTGCAGCCGCGGCGCACGCGGCCTTCCTACGCTGGCGCCAATTACCCGCGCCGCAGCGCGGCGAGTTGGTGCGGCGGGTCGGCAACGAAATCCGCCGCTTCAAGGAGCCGCTCGGGAAATTGGTCAGCCTGGAAATGGGAAAGATTCTCCAGGAAGGCTTGGGTGAGGTCCAAGAGGCGGTGGACATCGCGGACTTCGCCACTGGTCTTTCTCGCCAGCTCTACGGCCTGACGATGCCGAGCGAGCGGCCGCAGCACGCGATGCGCGAGCAATGGCATCCGCTCGGCGTCGTGGGCGTGATCAGCGCATTCAATTTTCCCGCAGCGGTGTGGGCTTGGAACGCCTGTCTTGCCGCGGTGTGCGGAGACAGCGTGCTGTGGAAACCGTCGTGGAAGACGCCGCTCACGGCCATCGCCATGAGCAGGGTCGCTGCGCGGGTGCTCGAACCCGAAGGCTACGGCGCGGTCTTTTCGCTGATCATCGGCCCCGACGCAGTGGTGGG
>CAZCXL010000368.1:0-1459 GCA_964502625.1 uncultured Planctomycetales bacterium
CACCGTCACGAGCTCACCGGCTTCTCACGGACCTACGAATCGTTGCGTGATGGAGCCGCGCCCGCCGCGCTGCTGCAAACTGGCGGTCAGCGACTGGCCGAGAGTGACGCAGGCGAACTCCGCGGTCCGTTCCTCGACCTCAGTCCAGAGCGCGTGCTTGCTGCGGCCGAAGCGGTCCACCGCGTCTTCGGAACGTGCCAACACACACTGTCCAAACATGGAGAGTTCGCTCGCGACTTCGATGCGCACCACGCCGAAGGCGGGTACGACAATTTGCACCGGAGGCTCCGTGGACGTCGCGTCCGTGAGCTCGGTGCAGACTGTTTGAGAGGACAGCAGTATCGCGTGGACGTAGCGGTGCCTCTCGGGTTGCGGACCCGGTATCCGCATGCTCGCGGTGGCGTCAGCACCCGAGGTCACACCCAGGATTTCCGTGTGGGCGCGCTCCGCGCTCCAGCCAAAGCCGACCGGAACTCCCGAAACCGGTTGCCCACGCGCATCCACGGTACGCACCGACACCTGCATCCAGCCCGCCTCGCTCTCCGTCGCCGGCACTGCGAGCGACTTCCGCTCAATCTCCGGACCGGCCTCGAGCACCGCAGCCCGCAGCTCCTCAGCGGCATCCGCCTCGGGCGCGCGGACATCTGGGGTGGGACGAAAACGGATGATCAAGAACGCCATCAGCCCGACCCCGAGAAGCAGGAGGAATCTCTTCATAACGGTGTAGATTCTAGACGGCCGCGCCACAGATAGACCCAACTCGGCGCGGACGCGCCTGCGGCGTCGCGGATCACCCGCGCTTCGCGATGGAACGGCAGACCCGGCTCCCCATTCGGTCCCAGCCCCTCGTAGACGTCGAGGAATTGAAGAAGGCTTTCCCGATCGGAAGGATCCTCCGGAAGCAGGAAGCATTCCCCGCTGACTTCGCTCTCGCCCTGCTCCACGAGACCCGGATAGGCAACCAGTGGGAGTACGCGTCCGCGGATCGCGGCGGGTCCGAGACTGCGGGCGCGCGCGTGCAGCTCGCGGGCGGCCGGAACCGTGCTGCCGCTGCGCAGCGTGCCGTAGACGAACAAGCGGTCCGGGCTGGCCGGTTTGCGCCGCATCACGAGCGCAGCGGCGGAGCACTGCATGCGCCACTGCGGGTGGGCCTGCAGCCAAATTGGCGCCTCATCCCGTGCAAGGCGCAGAAAGCCGCGCTTGGCGAAGAAGGCTTCGGAGCCCTCGGTCAACAGCCACGCAACGCGCGCACCACGAGCGAACGCGCCGAGCAGTGCAGCTTCCGCCAAACGCGCCCCGAGCCCCGCTGCGCGTGCGGCGGGGACGCTTGCGACGGAGCGCAAGAGCGTGTCTTCACCGTGAGCTTCGGCAGCGGCGCAGCCCAGCAGTTCTCCGCTTTCTTCAGCGATGACCAAGCCGGCAAGCGCGAGAAGAATGCCGAGCCAGTTCGTTGTTGTCA
>CAZCXL010000368.1:1469-2608 GCA_964502625.1 uncultured Planctomycetales bacterium
ACCAAGCCGGCAAGCGCATCCGTGAGTTCGGCATAGAGTCCGACGGAGCGCAACAGCGCCTGCACGCGCGGGGCGTCGTCCGGAAGGGCGGCGCGCAGTTCCACGCGCCTCACTCCGCGCGCGCAGGCCGCGGCATCGCCAGCGCCGGATCTCCGTACAGGATGAATTTCATCCCCTGGAAGAAAATGCTCGGCGGATACCAGTCTGCGGTAGGGACGAGGGCGTCCAGATGTTCGGCGGCGTGGTAGTGCGTCAACGCCGCGCGCCAAGCGCCGCCGACGGTCGGCTCACCCGCGGTAGCGGCAAGCGCAAACCCATCGAGAGACTGAGCGCAGCAGGCTGTGAGCCCGTGACGCAACCGATGTAGGAGGCGGCGCCACCTTGCGCCATGCGCAACAAGTCCTCTCCAAAAGAGGAATCGTTGTAGAGACTGGGTTGGATCGGCGCGGGCGGCGGCGGTGCCGTAGAGAAGACTTCGCCGGAGTAAGTGCCGCGGTGCGCGATGCCCTCCACGTCCAGATAGGACTGATAGGGCGGCTCATGCACGAGGTGCGCAGTGCTGCAACCGACGGAGAGGAAGATCGCGGGGGCCATCGCAGCCAGTTGCGGAAGGTGCTCGGAGGAGAGGCAAAGATGCCAACCATGCTCGTAGCCGTGGCCAGCGTGCAGCACCATGCCGACGCCCGCAGCCAGCGCTTGCAGCACGTGGTCGGGCAGCGGAGCCTCCGGCGTGTCATAGAACTGCTTGCGGACGCTCCATCCCGCAGCCTTCAATTCATCGCCGCGATCTCCCAAGCGCTTGCGCTCGTCCACCCACTCTCCGGCATGGACCAGGAGCGCGGAAGCCGGGCCGGGAGCGCGTTCCCAGGCAAGCGTTTTCGCCACCACGGCGGCGAGGGCCGTGCGCGTCGAAACGGGCCAACGTCCGAGCGCAAGTTCCGGAAGATAGGAAATGGCGTCGTAATTGATGACGCCATCCTTGTTGCGCTCGCCGCGCACCTCGCCGAAATAACGTGCGTGGTATCCCTCTTGCGCAGCATTCCAGTCATCGAAGGATCGATCCACGCGCGCCACGTCTGCGTAATAGAGGTCACACGCGTAGAAGGCAGTGTCCCAGGCGGGCGCGGTCACGCGGTCCA
>CAZCXL010000369.1:0-2604 GCA_964502625.1 uncultured Planctomycetales bacterium
TGCTGCCTCGCATCGCGGACACGGTGCAGGCCAGAAACTCCTGCCCCTTCTTCGGCTTTACCGTGCGTACGCGATTGAGATAGCCGACGCCTTCGACGTGCAAGTTGAAGAACGACGACGGGCTTGTTGCCTGAGATTGCTCGGACATGATGGACTCCTTTTTCGCATGAAAAAAAATGGGGAGTCCATACCCCAACCGGGGATGGAACTCCCCGACTGGGATGAAACGACTAACACCTACCTCCGAGCCTTGCGGCCACCGGTTCTCAGGAGATCTGTCCGGTTTCGGCGCTCTCGCGAGCGTAGGGCGATGCGTAACGGGCATCAAGCGGGCTGACACAGCCAACGTAGAACTCGGACAGCTTCTGCTCGACGCGCGGTAGGCGGCATGGAGTCGAGCAGTACCTATTCAAATCAAATGACCGTCGTTCACCGCATTAGTTCCATCGCGCCGGCATCGGTCGTTGCAGCCTCCGGCCGCGACGAAAGCCCTGCGCACGGTGGCTGCGGCATACCCATGACCACCAAGCCGCGCTCGACAAGATACTTCCCAAGGCTCACGCAAAGATTCACTTCGACGAATACATCGGAACCTGGTGCCGAGCGTTGGCGCAGGGCTTGAACGCGAAAGCCGTGAAAGGACGCGTGGTACTCGCCTTGGTGTGCCGCCTCGAGCAGCGCGAGCAGCGCAATCGGCCGGAGCATGCGGAGTTCTTCCGCACTCGGGAAACACGTCGGCTCACGGCTATTGTGGAACGTCATGTCACTCTCTCGCAAGCTCAGGTCCGAGCTTCCGACGCCTCTCGCCGTGGCTTGAATTTGGCATCAGCAAGCCGTACCAGACTCAGGAATAGATGGTCCGCGTTCAGATAAAGCGCACGGCGCTCCTCGCCGGTCTCCGTCACAACCCACTTGCTCTCGGCAATCCCCGAGATCGCCTCCTCCCAAATGCTGAGGCGCCCCAGGTCGCGCCGCACGGTCTCCTGCTCCCGCTGGGTAAGGCCAATCTCTTGCGTCCACAGCGTGGCCGTCCCGCAGAACCAGCCGCCCGACTGTTTCCTCGATTGCCGGCGGGTTAAGTACAAGGCACGCGAAAGCATGAGCCCTGCATTGACGCCACCGGAGACCACGGCGAGAGCGCGGTGGTAGGCAAGCGCCGGACCCAGGAGTTCCGCTACCAGCGCGCCGTCATCCCAATCTACGCAGAATGTGCGCATTCCAATCCTGTCTGACAGCAGGGTGCCGAGCTGGTCGAGGGCGAGCCGGAAGTGGAGCTTGGCCGGCACACCGACGCGCTGCTCGTCCAGAATCGCGATCCGCCGGAGGCTTTGCCGTGCACCCACCTGTTCCTTCGCAGAAAGTCCCGTTTCCATCTCCCACTGCCCCATCGTCTTGTAGAACCATCCGGCGCGCTGCTCGATATCCCGACCGTGCCGCGTCCAGTAAATCGCCTGCGATAAGAGGAGCGCCGCCTTCACGCTGGCTGTCAGATCCACGAGCCTGCGGTGGAACGCGATCTGCCTGCCCAGGAGTGGCCAAACGAGCGCCAGTTCTTCGGTGACCCCAATTGGCCGCGTTTCGTTGGCTCCATGAACGCTGGCATCACCGTCGCTCGCCACATCGAAATCCGCGCACCAAGGTCAGCGTGGGGCAAGCGCCGCCGCGTGTTCTTGCAGCGCGCGCCACACCCGCTCTGGACACACCCGGTACCAGAGCTTGGCCGGCATGCCGGAGCGTCGCTCCTCCAGGAAGCCTGCTTCCCGCAGCAGGCGTCTGGCCGTCTCCTGCTCGCAGCGTGAAAGTCCCGTCTCTTCCTCCCACTCGTCCTGCGATTTACTGAACCATCCGTTCAAGGTGGGATCGGCCTCCTGCGCGGTGCATATCGCTTGTGAGAGCAGCAATGCCGCCGTGACGCTTCCGGTAATCGGGACCAGACATCGATGAAAGCTCACCGGAAGGTCGAGGATTTGCAGCAGCAGTTCCGGGTTCAACCGCGGAGCGGTCGCGGAGAGCGTGTTCATAGGTCTTTCTCGAATTCCGAGATCACGTCCGCCAGCACCTCGATCGACAAGCCGCAAAACGTCTGGTGCAACTGGTAGTAGCGCACCCGTGGATCGGGTTCGCTGATCTCCGCCCAGACGCGCCAGACGCGCTCGCGCGTGGCGAAATCGGGAAGCGGAGTTCGCCCGGGCGGTCTGCGGACCCCATACTCACGGCGGCGCGGGAGGGTCAGCTTGTGGCGTACCTTGAAAAGCCTCTTCATCATCGTCCAGGAAGCTCCATGACGAATGAAATAGGTCTCCAAGGCTTTGGCCTCGTTGGTGAGCGCGAGCACGCGCAAGCTCGCTTTGAGCCTGTGGCCGTCGACGGTGACCGCGATCATCGGCTCGCGCATGGCGGCCAGGCGATGGAAATCACCCGCGGACAGCTCTTTCAGATGCTCAAGTTGCTCGGTCTCGATGCCCGCGGCGAGAAGCTCGGCTGGATCGTTGCCATTGAGCCTCACCGCGATGTGGTTGAGGAGGATCAGCCGGACGTGCGTGTCAGATAGCGGCAACATCATCCATTCCCTGGGGTCGAATTTGGCTGCTCGGAGACCTCGAT
>CAZCXL010000370.1:0-2586 GCA_964502625.1 uncultured Planctomycetales bacterium
GGGATGCCAACCTCCTCGCATCAGGAGACAGCGCCGCACTTCAGGCTCCCACCGCCGGCGGGACCGAGAGCGATCTCGAGTTGAACAGCGGACCCGATCCGGACCAAGGCGCGCGGAGTTTCCGCGTGTGGAATCAGAATGCGGATTTGCGCAGCAGCCCGCCCTGGGTGTGGGGCCGCGGGCGCTATCCGGGCGCCGAACTCTACGCCGGGCGCCACGCCGGGGGGCCCCCCCAGGCCCGGGGGGGCTGGCGCACGGCGCGACAAGAATGGGTGCAAGAGAGCACCGAGTCCCTGCGCGCGGCCACAGAGCGCGCAGCAGGACAAGCGATGGAAATTTTAGATCGCGAGGCGGGACTAGCGCGCGACAGTCTCGTGCTCGGTGCCTTCGACGCAGAGGATTGGGCCTCCGCCGTGGAAGAGCATTGGCGTGCCGCGGGTTTGCGCCTGGCCGACTTGCCCTTGTGGCCGGGTGGATCGGATCCGGCCGGTCGCTTGCGCATGGCACAACTCGGTCTGGAGCGAGAAGCGGCGCAAGAAAGGCTGCGTGCCGCTCTGGCCGGATTGCCCCGGCTGCGCGCCTCGGCCGCGACTTTCTTGCGGATGGGAGATTTCCTCGGCGCGCGCCGCCTGTGGGAGTTGGCAGAGCCCGCCTTGTTCACGCATGCGCGCGAAGCTCGCTGTGAGTTGGCGCGGACGGATGAATTGCTCGCGTTGCAACGGCGATTGGAGGCACGACTGCGCGAACGAGTCGGTCAGAGCGTTTCCCTCCGTCTGCTCGATGGCCGTCTGCTCGAGGGGAAAGTGGTGCTCTTGGAGGACGGCGCAGGACACGCCGTGGACTACCTCGGACAATCACAAATTCCCGTGGGGCTGCTCATGCTCGACGCGGAGTTCGCGCTGGAATGGCTGCGCGGAAGTGGAGAACCGTGGTTGGCGGCGCATCTGAGTTGGTGCCAAGGGCGAGTGGAGCGCGCCACCTCTCGCATGGAAGTGCTCGACTCGGCGAGTTTTCCCGAGGAGTGGTCCCCGGCTTTTTGGGCCACTGAGTGGCGCGAGGAGCAACTGCAGGGTGTGCAAGACGCCGCAGCGGCGGAGCAAGCGGAGACGGGGCTCGTTCCGGATCCTGGTGCCGCCGTCGCTGCACCTTCATCGCAGGCCGCGTTGCTCGACGCCTTGCGCCGACGTTTTCCCGCCGCGGCCATGACTCTGCAGGGTGAAGCGGTGGAAGTCGCCTTCAGTGATGTAGATCTTGCCGCAGGGTGGACCGTGGATCTGCGCCAAGAGTTGCGCACTTGGCGATTGGATCGATGGGAGATCACGTGGTGGCTTCCGACTGGCGCCGATCCTCCGCGCCGCGTGCGTTGGCTCGACGACGTGCAACTCGTGGCCACGGATCCGAATCGCCCGGAGATTCAAATCGGTTCGCGGCACCAACCGGGCTTCGGCGTGTTGCCGGGAGTCGGGCGCCAAACTCTGAGCTGGAGTGAAGGAGAGGTGCGTCTGGACGGAGTGGTGGTGGGACCTTGGTCCGCGCCACGCCGCACTTCGTTCAACGCGGTATCGGATGATCCTTTCCGGCTGACGAGCGTGCGTTTGCGCTTTCTGCCGCGCTGATTCCCCGCGCGAGCCACCACAGGCCAAGCAGAAGCAGGCAGGCGGTGGCGATGAGAGTGCCACGCGCATCCAAACCGAGCGGTCGCAGCAGCACGCGCCCCAGTCCACCGAGACCGATTCCCAAGAAGTCCAGAGTCTGGCTCGCGCCGAGCGTGGCGCCGAGTCGGTGGAGAGGGGCAAGGCCCTGCATCATGGTCCGCAACGGCACCGCCAAGAAGCCCGATCCCAGAGTGGAGATCAGGCCGCAGGCGAACACCAGCCCAGGCTCAGGGGGGACGGCGCCTGCAGCCGCCAGGCCGAGCGCCATGGTCACGCCGCCGAAAAACGCGAGCCGGTCCAAGGGCCAGCGGCGGGAGAGGTAGCCGCAAAGGGCGGCACCCAGACCGAGTCCTACACCGAGGCCCGCCAAGCCCAGAGACCAGGTGGCGCGCGGCACGCTGACGAGTTGTGTTCCATCCGGACGCACGGCAATGAGTTCATTCCAAGCCACGTACGCCATGGAACTCGCAAACCAGAACAGCGCGTGGCAGAGCAGCGTGGCACGCAGGCCAGGAATGGTGCCGGCTTCGCGCAGGCCGGCAGCCAATCGACGCGCCGGCGCGAAGACTGGACGACGCTCCGGCTCCGCGGCGGGCACGCGCCGCATCGGGATCGCGACGAGCGCTCCGATCACGGCGATCGCGGCCAAGATCAACGGGATCAGCCAGCGTCGTTCGTCGAGTCCGTCCAGGAGAAAGCCTGCGGCGCCCGTGCCGCAGACGATGCCCGCCATCATCAGGGCCTGAAACCAGCCATTCGCGCGCGCGAGAGCTTCACGTCCGGAGTACTCCGGCAGTGCGCCATATTTCGCGGGACCGAGGAAAGCACTCTGCGCGGCCATCAATCCGAGCACCGCGAGGCCGGCGGGCAAGCTGGCGCTCGCCATGGCCGCCGCGCCGAGTAGCATCACGGCGGCTTCGACCCATTTGGT
>CAZCXL010000371.1:0-640 GCA_964502625.1 uncultured Planctomycetales bacterium
CGGTGTATTCGCCGGCGCTCACCGACTTCATCTGGATGGTGGAAGGCACCTCCACCATGCACATCACGGGCCCGGACGTGGTGAAGACGGTGACCCATGAAGAAGTCACCAGCGAAGAGCTCGGCGGCGCGCGGGTCCACGCCGAGAAGAGCGGAGTCGCGCACTTCACCGCCGCCGACGACGCTGAGTGTCTGGCCCAGATCCGCCGGCTGATGTCCTTTCTGCCGGCCAACAACACCGAAGATCCTCCGCGCGCACCGTGTAGTGATCCGGTGGACCGCCGCAGCGAGAAGCTCGAAACCCTGGTGCCGGCCTCTCCGAGTCAGCCCTACGACATGAAGAAAGTGCTGCGCGAGGTGGTGGACGACGGCGATCTGCTGGAAGTGCAGACGGCGTTCGCGCGCAACGTCGTGACCGCCTTCGCGCGCCTCGGCGGCCGCCCGGTCGGTCTCGTGGCCAACCAGCCTGCGGTATTGGCGGGAGTGCTCGACATTGACGCCAGCGAGAAGGCGGCGCGTTTCGTGCGCTTCTGCGATTGCTTCAACATTCCCATCGTGACCTTCGAGGACGTGCCCGGTTTCATGCCCGGCACCGCCCAGGAGCACGGCGGCATCATCCGGCGCGGCGCCAAGCTGCTCTA
>CAZCXL010000371.1:650-2579 GCA_964502625.1 uncultured Planctomycetales bacterium
CGCCTACTGCGAAGCCACCGTTCCCAAGTTGACGGTCGTTACCCGCAAGGCCTATGGCGGCGCCTACTGCGTGCTCTCCTCCAAGCCGACCCGCGGGGATTGGAACGTGGCTTGGCCGGGCTCCGAAATCGCCGTGATGGGTGCGGAAGGCGCCGCCAAAGTGATCTTCCGTCGTGAGATCGCAGCCGCCCCGGATCCCGCGGCCAAAGAGAAGGAGTTGATCGCGGACTACCGCGAAAAATTCGCCAATCCGTACCAAGCCGCCGAACGCGGCCTGCTCGACGACGTGATCCGGCCCGCCGACACGCGGCCCCGTTTGATCCGCGCGCTCGAGTTGCTCTCCACGAAGCGCGAAACCAATCCCTCGCGCAAGCACGGTTCCATCCCTCTCTAGGCTGAAGAGCGCGTGCGCGAGGCTCCCCCGTTCCGTCGCATTTTGATCGCGAATCGCGGCGAGATCGCGGTGCGCATCCAGCGCAGTTGCCGGGATCTCGGCATCGAAACGGTGGCGGTCTACTCCGATGCCGACCGCGATGCTCTGCACGTCCGGTTCGCGCACGAGGCGGTGCGCCTGCCCGGCAACTCAGCGGCGGAAACCTATCTCCGCGGGGATTTGCTGATTGCTGCGGCGCTGCGCACCGGCGCGCAGGCAATTCATCCTGGCTTCGGTTTCCTGGCTGAGAAGGCCGATTTCGTGCGCGCCGTGGAAGCCGCGGGGTTGGTGTTCATCGGTCCGCCCGCTGCGGCCATGGATGCCATGGGGGACAAGTTGCGCGCGCGCCAAGCGATGGTCGCGGCCGGAGTGCCGGTCGTGCCCGGCACCACCGAACCGGTAGCGAACGCCGCGGAAGCGGAGCAAGCGGCGCGCGAGATCGGCTATCCCGTCATGCTCAAGGCCTCTGCAGGAGGCGGCGGCAAGGGAATTCGCATCGTGCGTGAGGCGCGCGAGCTCGAATCCGCCTTCCGCACCGCCAGCGGTGAAGCCTTGTCGGCCTTTGGCGACGGTCGCATGTATCTCGAGAAGTTTCTCGACGAGCCGCGACACGTTGAAGTCCAAGTACTCGGCGATCGCCATGGCACGATCGTCCATCTGGGAGAGCGAGAGTGCTCCATCCAGCGTCGGCACCAGAAGTTGATCGAAGAGTGCCCGTCGCCGGTGGTGGACGAGGCCGCGCGCATGCAGATGGGCGCGTGTGCGGTGGCCGCGGCGCGTGCGGTCGGCTACCACAGCGCCGGTACGGTCGAGTTTCTGTGGTCCCGCGGCGAGTTCTACTTCCTGGAGATGAACACGCGCATTCAGGTCGAGCACGGCATCACCGAAGAAGTGTGGGGCGCTGATCTCATCGAATGGATGATTCGCGTCGCCGCTGGCGAGCGTGCGGATCCATTGGTGGGACTGGTGCCGCGCGGCCATGCCATCGAAGTGCGGCTCAACGCTGAGGATCCGGGGCGCAACTTCATGCCGAGCCTCGGACGCATCACCAACCTGCGGCTTCCCGGCGGCCCCGGTGTGCGAGTGGACTCAGGCATGTACCGCGGCATGGAGGTGACTCCCTATTACGACTCCATGCTGGCCAAGTTGATCGTGCACGGCCGCGATCGCGCGCAGGCCTTGCGCCGCATGGTGCGCGTGCTCCAGGAGTTGCACGTGGGCGGGGTGATCACCAGCGCGGGATTGGCGCTGCAATTACTGCAGAGCGAGCCGTTTCGCAGCGGCAACTACGACACCGGAACTTTGGAGCGCATGCGCGCCACGGGCGCGCTCGACGGCACGGCCGGTCTGCCGGAAGACCTGGCTTATCTGCCCCACGTCGAATCGTCGTTTCAATACCATGCTAAATCCGCGGTGGGCGCGGTGGGCATGTGGCAGTTCACCCGCTCCGCCGGACAGACCTTCATGACCGTGGACAAAGCCGTCGATGAGCGGCT
>CAZCXL010000372.1:0-2573 GCA_964502625.1 uncultured Planctomycetales bacterium
GGGCCCGCTTCCGCTTCTCTACCTCTCCCGATCGCGATCAAGGTCTCGATCGAAGCCACGCGCACCATGGGCACCACATCTTGCACGGCCATGAGGACCGCCGGCGCCATGGCCTCTGGGTCGCGGAGCATGCCGAGCGCCGTGATCGTCCACAACCGCATGTTGTCATCCTTGCTGGCGACGTGCGTGCGCAGTGGTGCCGCAAATTCAGGCCAGTGTCCTTCACCCGCCGCGCGCGCAATCACCGGCAAGGGTGGCGTGGGTTTCCCGTCCAGAACCACTTGCAGGAGCGGAGCACGGCTCGCGGGCTCTTGCAGTCCGGTGACCACGCGTAAAGCCGCCGCGGCGAGGGCCGAATCTTCGTCGTTCAGAATCGGCAGCAGCACGGCAGCCACGCCGGGGTCCTCGACTCCGACAAGCGAGAGCACGAGTTCGACGCGCACTCCTGCATCCTTCTCCTTGCGGAAGAAGCGCTTGAAGTCTTTGACGGTGTCCGCCTGGGCGGCTGCGGGGGCGGCGCAGAAGGCCGCGACGAGCAAGAGTGCAAGCAGCCGCATGGTTCACTAGGATAGCGGACACGGTGCAACTCACGCTTTCCACGCACCTGCTGGTGCACGGACCGATGAACGCCGCCGCCCTCGGCGCGGTGCGCAGCAGCGGCTACGGGACAGTTGAGGTGTGGCTGGCTGAGCCCCACGTCGCCTGGAAGGAACCCGGCCCTTGCGAGCGATTCCGCGCACGGCTGGCCGGCGAGGGCCTGGTAGCCGGCAGCGTGCACTTGCCCTTTTACCCTTCCGTTCCCGAGTTACGCGAAGCAGGACGCCGC
The DNA here is from genome assembly GCA_964502625.1 of uncultured Planctomycetales bacterium. Classification (GTDB taxonomy): domain Bacteria; phylum Planctomycetota; class UBA1135; order UBA1135; family UBA1135; genus JAQBVK01. Next base: position 827 of record CAZCXL010000372.1, read on the forward strand.
TGGTCTCTCATCCATCCCGACGCCGCAGAGCGTCGCGCAGCTCTGGCGGGCGCCGCCGACGGACTCCGCGCCGCGGCACTGCTCGGCGCTTCCGTGGCGGTGCTCCACCTCGGTTGGCAACGAGATGCATGGGGCGTACACGAACACGGTTGGGCTCGTGAGGCGGTTGCGGCGCTTTTGCCCGTGGCAGACTCCGTCGGGGTGCGCCTGCTGTTGGAGAACATCATTTCCAGTGGCACCCGCGCTGCCGCACTTTGCGCGCTGCTCGACGAAGTGGATTCGCGCGGCGCGGCGGGAATCTGCCTGGACCTTGGTCACGCGCACGTTGACGGTGGAGTGATGGCGGAACTAAAAGCCGCCCTACCGCGGCTGGCCCATCTCCACGTCCACGACAACGACGGTAGCGAAGACGCACATCTTGCTCCCGGTCGTGGCACCATTCCGTGGCCGGAAGTCCGTGCGTGGTTGGCCAAGCATGGATTCCATGGCATGGGCGCCCTGGAGCTGCGGGATGTGTCACGCGGAGCAACGGCCGCCGCGGTGCTGTGCGCGGATGCGGCCGCCGAATTGAGTAACTTCCGCGCAGACTGGGAATCGATTCAGCCTTCCGCCTTGCGATGAACGAACTCCTCTCCGCTCATCATCTCACGGAACTCGAGCCCGAATACCGCGAGGCGCTCACCCTCCTGCCTCATCCGCCCGCGCAACTTCAGGCGCTGACCCCGGAGGCCGGCACACGCCGTTACTACCGTCCCCATCCCGAGCAAGGCTGGCTCTTGGTCATTTCCCATACGCCTGCGCCTCACCCCACGGCGCTCTGGCTGCAGAGCTGCGGCGTGCGCGTGCCCGCCTTGGGCGCGGCCCGTCCGCTCGCTCAAGGACTGCAGGGCAACCGCTGGGCCTATCTTGTAGAAGATTTCGGAGACATGCTTTTCGCTGGCAATCCCAGCGCTGAATCCTATGCGGCCTTGTTGGAGAGTTGGGAACGATTCACCTTCAAGCCCTTGCCTGCGGGTCATCCGCAGGCAAGTCTCGCGCTGGATGCGCCGCTGTTCCGGCGAGAACTCGGCATGTTCCTGGAGCGCTACGTTCAAGCCTTCCGGCGCCGGGCGCTCGAAGCGGAGCAACTCGGCGCAGCGCGAACTCTGCTCGATGCACTGGCCGTCGAAGCCGCCCGCGGCCCGCAGTCCATGCAGCACCGCGACTTCCACTCGCGCAACCTCGTGCATCTGCATGCGCCGGCCACGCGCCCGGAGGAGATCGGCTGGCTCGACCACCAAGATCTGCGCCGTGGCCCGCTCTACTACGACCTCGCTTCCTTGGTAACGGACGCCTACACCGATCTCGGTGAGTCCGTGCAACGCCTGCTCGCGGACGCCGTGCCGGCTTGGGGCGTCTCGAGCGGGTTGGGTCAGGAAGAAGCCCAAGCGCGCTTTCGCATCACCGCGCTGCAACGGGTGCTCAAAGCTCTCGGCACTTTCGGCAATCTGCTCGCCCAAGGCAGAACGGAGTATGCGCCTGCCGAAGCACGCGCCCGCGCTCATGCGCTCGTGCTCTTGCAGGGCGAAGACGACGGATTCTCTGCGCTGCGCGAGTGGGTGGATTGATTCGCTCCCGCGCCGCGCTCCTCTTCGCCGCCGGCAAAGCCACCCGGCTGACCGGTTTGCGCGAACGATGGGCCAAGGCTTGTGTGCCGGTCGGGAATACCACCCCGATCGACTTTTTACTGCCCCGGGTTGCAGCCGCA
>CAZCXL010000373.1:0-2540 GCA_964502625.1 uncultured Planctomycetales bacterium
TGAGGCAATCACGAAGGCATCGTCTCCGCGGCGATCGAACACCAGCGAGCCGTCGAGTTTCTCGATTCGCACGCTGGGCACGATGTCGGCCTCCGCCACCAGGGGCGCCAGCACCTGGTTGAGCCGGTTCGCCAGAACTCCTTGCTCTGCGGAAGCGGGAACCGGAACAGCCTGCGCTCCCGACAAACCGCCCGCAATCCCCGTCGCGACGAGGAGCACGCACCACCCGCGAGTCATCATCGGAGCCGCTCGCCTTCCATCGCAATGGCCCATGCGCAAGCCGCAAACACGCGCGCCACTTGGGTCATCTTGCCAGGGTCAATGTCGTCCGGAACGTCTCCCGGTTTGTGATACACAGGATTGTCCTCGAGCTTGCCTTCGAAGAAGAACAACGCCGGGACCTCCTTCTGGTGAAAAGAATACTGGTCGCTGCGCGCAAACAAGTCGCGGCCGCCCTTGAAGTCCACCTTCAGCTTCGACTTCACGCGCTTCGCTTGATCCTGCACGAGTCGCGCCCAGGTCTCGTTGCTCCAGGTGCCGCCGACATTGAACTCCTTCGGATCGGTGCGAGCAATTTGGTCCATGTTCAACATGGCGACCGTGCGCGCGTGCGCATAGAGCGGATTTTCACAATACGCCGCCGAACCGAGCAAGCCGAGCTCTTCGGCGCTGAACCACAGGAACAGGATGTCAATCTCTGGCTGTGCGCCGGCAAAGGCCGCCGCGACCTCCAACAGCGCAGTGCTTCCGGAAGCGTTGTCATCTGCGCCGGGAAAAGCCTGAATGCCGGTTCCGCCGAACTCCTGCTGGACGCCGAGCCCAACGTGGTCGAGATGTGCGCCGAGCACCAGCACTTCGCGCTCTCCGTCCGGCGCTTTGCTCGTGCCGCGCATGCGCGCCGCGAGGTTGTAGGTCTGAGTGGGCGCAACCTCGAATCCCGCACTGAGAGAAACTGTGCCCTTGGACTTCAGCATCCGCGACTTCTTCTTCTTCTCGATGTCCGCGAGGTAGTCATTGACGTCTTCGCCGAAGATCGCTGAAGCTGCCTTCCTTGAGACGCTCATGACCGGAATGTTGGCGTAGTTGTACGCGCCTTCCATGGATTGAACTCCGCCCCCGCGGCCGCTCGGATAGTTGCAGGCACCGAGAAAAGCGAGTGCGTCATCGGCCTCAACACCTGGATCGGGTACGAAGACCACGCCGACGGCACCGGCATCAGCCGCGTCGCTCACTTTCTTGCGCAACTTCGAGTCCGAGATCGGTAGGCGACCTTCGAATCGCTTCTGCTTCGCGTCATCCGCCCACGGCTCGCGCGTGAAGGCGAAGAGAACCTTGCCGCGGACGTCTTTGTCCTTGTAGTCGCTCCAGTTCTCATCCTTCGACTGCAAACCGAAACCGACGAACACCGCCTCGGCGCTCGCGCGGCCCGCGTGAGATCCGAGCATGGGCACGTAGCCTTTGCCGAGCGCGGGCTTGTCTTCCGCGCTGACGCCCTCCCACTCCATCACGCAATCGCCTTTGGGGCGGACGCAATCCAAGGAGTACGGCAGCCGGTATCCACCATCGACTCCGAGCGGCTCCAGACCGAGCGCCTTGAGTTGTTCCGAGACGAAGTCGGCAGCGCGATCGAATCCTGGTGAGAAGGTTCCCCGACCCTGCATGCTTGGTCCAGCGAGCACCTTCAGCGTCGCGTCGGCCGACTTCTCGGTGATCGAAGCCAGCATCTGCTCGAAGGTCTTGGTGACCGCGGGTTCTTGCGAGCCGACCTGCGCGACCAGGAAGAGGCCGACGCTGAACATCAGCGCGATGGCCAGGAAGCCTCGGCTTAGGAGGCGTAACCGCGGGGATGCGAGCGGAACCACGAGACAGCAGTCTGCACGATTGCATCCAAATCTTCAAAGGCTGGGATCCAGCCCAGATCTCTGCGCGCCCGGGAGGCATCGGCGACGAGTTGAGCCGGGTCTCCGGGCCTTCTGGGCCCGATGCGATGCGGAACCGGGCGGCCTGAAGCCCGCTCCACCGCAGCCAACACCTCCCAGACTGAGTGCCCCCGCCCGGTGCCCAGATTCCACACGCCGGAGCGGCCACCGGAGCGCAGCCATTCCAAGGCGGCGAGATGGGCGGCGGCCAAATCGAGCACGTGCACGTAGTCGCGCACGCAACTGCCGTCGGGGGTGGGCCAGTCCGTGCCAAAGAAGGGCAACTCGGGCCCAAGACCCAGCGCCGCAGCCACGGCCCGCGGGATCAACCGCTCCTCGGGCTCATGATGTTCCCCGTGACTGCCGTCGAGTTCCGCGCCGGCGGCGTTGAAGTAGCGCAACGCTGCGTACGCACCTTGCCCGGCTTGCGCACGGTCAAAGAGCAGACGCTCTGCCGCCCACTTGGTTGCGCCGTAGGGATTCACGGGCGCGCACGGGAGATCCTCATTCAGACGATCCACCATCGGCTGTCCATACACCGCGCAAGTGCTGGAGAACACGATGGGAACCCCGGACAGGGCTTCGCACAACTGCAGCACGGGCAACAGATTCTGCCGCCAG
>CAZCXL010000374.1:0-2530 GCA_964502625.1 uncultured Planctomycetales bacterium
ACTCGCGCGGCGGGCGGGCGCGGACGGCGAATCATTGTTCGGAACCGCGGGGGTGGGCCGTCCGCCGCCCGCGCCGGAGTTTCCACCGCTGCGGCAATTGGAACTCGAAGAACAGTCGCTCGGTTGGCTGGTCAGCGCGCACCCGCTCGCGCTGTGGAAGGAGCGCATCACGGAGGCCGGTGTGGTGCCAGCGCGCACGCTCGCGCAGCACGTCGGCCGCAGCGTGCGCTTGGTGGGTTGGCAAGTCACGCAGAAGCCGATCCGCACCGCCGACGGTCAGCCGATGATGTTCCTTTCCTTCGAGGACACCAGCGCGATCTACGAGACCGTGATGTTTCCGCAAGCCTACAAACGGCTCGCGCCCTGGACGCTGACTCAGGGGCCGTATCTGCTCGAAGGCCGCGTGCTCGACGCGCACGGCGCGCTCACCGTACAGGTGGAAAATCTGCGCCTGCTGCGCGACGTGCCGTATCACCGCGAGGGCGGTGCGCGCTCAGCCGTCGAGAAAGTCGAGGGTGTGGGCGATCGCGGCTGAATGCGCGGCAAGAAAAGTGTGAATCGAGCGCACGGTGTGATGATCCGCGGCGCCGGGCAGAAAAGTTTCGGAGAGCGCGACCACGCCATCGTCGTCGCCGGGCAGCCAGGGATTCCAGCCACGGCCGTCGCCGCGCGCGCCGGCGATCACCAGGAATGGAACGTCGGGGGGCGGCAGCGCGCGCACGCCTTCGGGCGCAAGTCCTTGGCCGGTGGCGCCGTACAACCACTGAAAGAGTTTCCAACCCGACATGCGCTCGGCGAGCGCGCTGCCCTGATTGGGCGGGCCGAGCATCACCACGCGCCCTACCGGCAGCGCGGCACGCCAGGCACCATTGCGGGCGAGCGTAGAGCGGACCACGATCCCACCCAGGCTGTGAGTGACGAAGCACACCGAAGTGGCCGAGCCGTCTTCGATGATGTGCGCGAGCACCGTTTCGAGCCACGCGGAATGTTCCTCGATCGAGCGGCGCGTCGTGGGGTAAGAAAGGCGCGCGCAACGCCAGCCCGCGGCTTCGAGCGCGGTGCGCATGCGTCCGAAGGAAACCCGCGTGCGGCCCATGCCGTGCAGGAGAATCACCAACGGGCGGCCGTCGGGCGGCGCGAGATTCTGCGCAGGCACGGTCGCGTCGAGAGCGGCGCGACAGGCGGCATAGGAGCCCCAAGCGCGCCGGAAGTTGGAAGGATCGAGCAGCCGATGATGACTGGTCAGGGTCTGCTGCTGAATGCGCCAGCCCGCGCGCCAGTGGACGTCGGCCCAGACCTGCGCGCCGCCGAAGGTGGGCAGCGGCAGATTGGGAAACGAGCGGACGTCGTCAGGCGGAGTCAAGGGTGTGCTGCACCTTGCAACGCTTAGCGCCGCGCCAGCGCCTTCACGATCGGGGTGCGCGCGGCGCGCCAGGCGGGCAGCAGGGAGAAGGCGAGCGCGCAGAGCAAGGTGGCGGCGACCAGCAGCACACTGGAACTGAGCTCCACGCGCGTGGGGATGGACTCGAAGATGTAGATCTCCGGCAGGAAGATCCGCTTGCCGCCGCCGAGGAAGCGCTCGACGGAGCCGATGTTTGCGACCAGCAGCGCGCCGAGTCCCAGACCTGCGGCGCAGCCGACTCCCGCGATCAGCGCGGCAAGTCCGCAGAAGAAACCGGCGACTCGCCCGGGAGAGGCGCCGAGCGCGCCCAATACGCCGATCTCGCGGCGCTTTTCGGTGACTGTGAGGAGCAGCGTGGCCACGAGTTGGTAGGCGGCCACCAGCACGATCATGAAGAACACCGTGCCGAGCAAGCCCATCTGATCTTCGGCGGCGCGCAACAGTTGGCCCCCTTGCTCGCGCCAGGTGCGCAGGGTCGGGAAATCCGTCTCGCTCAGGCCGGCATCGCGGAGCGCGATCGCCGTGCGCTCCATCAGCGCTTCCTCAGTCGTGCCGGGACGCGCGCGCAACACGATCTCGCTGAAACTCGGCTCACTCTGTGCGAGCGCGGCCACGTCGGCGCGATGCGCGAGCGCGCGGTTCAGATCTTGGTCGTAGCGGCCGCTGTTGACGTAGCCGGCGAGCATGAAAGTCTTGCGCACGAAGACCTTGGAGCGTCCGCTGTCGCGGTAGGAGAAGACCTCCACCGCTTCGCCGGGGCTGAGGCCGAGTTGCTGGGCCAGAAACTTGCCCATCAGCAGCGGCGCGGGCGCGGAGGGATCTGCGGAGGGGGGGGGAAGCGCGGCGGCTTCCTCGCCTTCGACTCCCGCGAGCATCAGGCCGTTCAGATCCGCGGCGCGCGGATCATCCACCGCGCGCGAACCGCGCCGGCCCACCATGCCGAACCAATTCAGCCGCAAGGCTGCGCTTTCCACTTCTGGCAGAGCGCGCACGGGACGCAAATAATCCTCGGCAGTGGCCAGCGAGCGCCGCGGCACTTGCAGGGTCAGATCGCCGGAAAGCTGCTTGATGCTGGTTTCAAGTTGGTAGACGAATCCCTGAAACACCGCGAGCACGGTGAACAACACA
>CAZCXL010000375.1:0-2528 GCA_964502625.1 uncultured Planctomycetales bacterium
CGTGCAGTGAGCAGCGAAGGACCGAACGGGAGCCATGAGACCCGATAGAGCCAGAAAAGGAGCGGAGGTTTGTGCGAGTAGGCCTCGCCGTTGAGGGTGGGAACCAGCCACGCATCGTTGTGATGCATTTCCCAGGCCACCGAGAGATAACGCAACTCATCCGGTGGAAGTGGAGGGCGCAGCACCCACACGCACAGCAGTGCGGCCGTCCACGCGAGCAGGAAGCGTCGCGGAGAACTCACTTCCGCTGAGCCTGCGCTTGACGCTCGCGGCGCACCATCCAAAGATTCCGCCCATAGATGAGAAAGCCGAGGGATTGACCGGCGGTGAACACCGGGTCACCGCGGTGAATCGCGTAGGCGAGTAAGACGGCCGCGCCGCCAATCGAAAACCACCAGAAGGCGACTGGAATCACGCTTCGCCCGGCCTTCTCTGAGGCGAGCCACTGAAGCAGGAAGCGACCAAAGAACAAGGCTTGGCCTCCAAAGCCGACGGCGACCCAAATTTTTTCGGCGGTGGTCATTCCAATTCCTCCGCCTGCGGGAGGCGATTGCGTTTCTGCAGCCAGCGCACGCCGCGTAAGTCGGCCAATCCCACCCACGCACGGCCCCAAGTGCCGTACTTGCTGCGGCCATGCGCGCGCGAGCGGTGGTGGACGGGCACGGAGACCGATGTTCCGCCCGCGCGGCGAACCAAGGCGGGCAGGTAGCGGTGTTGGTGATCAAACCAGGGCAGATCCAAGTAGGTGGCGCGCCCGAAGACTTTTGTGCCGCAACCCGTGTCCGGCGTATGGTCGCCGAGCAGGCGCGCACGCAGAGCGTTCGCGAAGCGCGAACTCAGCCTGCGCCATCCTGAATCATTGCGCTGGACGCGGTGGCCGATTGCGAGCCAAGGTTGCGCGGGATCGAGCTGCGCGGGCCGGGCTGCCCACAGTTGCGGAAGATCCGCGGGATCATTTTGGCCGTCGCCGTCGAGAGTGGCGATCCAAGGAAAGCGCGCTGCGCGCACGCCCGTGCGCAATGCCGCGCTCTGGCCGTAGGATTCCGCATGCCGGATCACGCGCAGACGCGGATCCGTGCGCTTGAGGCGCCGCAAAACCGTGGCGGTCTCGTCCTGGCTGCCGTCGTCCACCACCACGATCTCGTGTTCGATGGCGGCCAGAGCGGTGTGGACCTCCGCGAGCAGAGAGGCCAGGTTGTCGGCCTCGTCACGGGCGGGGATCACGACGGAGAGCATCAGACGGCGGATTCAGCCTCTGCGCGGAGTCGAGCGGCGTCCTTGCGTACCCGTTCCATCAACTTCTCGATCAAGGAGTCACGGCGCTCGAAGAGCCGGAATCCTTCCTGAGAGCGCAAATAACCGCGCGCCTCCGGGTGGCGATGATGAAGCGTTTCTTCGCCGAGTTCTTCGCGCATGCGCGCCAGACGGGCACGTTTGTCGAGCAAGGCCTTCGCGAGGATCGGCATCACGATCGAGTAGTCGCAAGTGAAGGACTCGGTTGTCTGCTTGTAGTGGTCCTTGTCCACCTTGCCCCAAGTTACGGCCTCGGCTGGGGGACAGGAGGAGAGTGAGCCGTCGGTGATCGGTGCCGTGGTGATCTGCACGTCGTAGAGATAGCCGCGAATGCCATCGAATCCAAAGACTTGGCCGAGGGCGGGCTCCGGTTGCAGATTGTAGTTTTTGGGCACGCCGCCACCGAGGATGAGAGTTCCGAGATTGCCGGCCTCGGATTCGAAAAGTCCCCAGTGATGGTAAGCACAGGATTCGAAGACCTCGGCGTGGAGATCCAGCTCGAAGGCGTAGTCCTTGCCGAAGGCCTTACGCAGCGCCCACAACTTTACGGAGTTGAGAAAAATGGAGCCGTCCGCGGGCGCGCCGACGAAAATTGGAATGGATTTGCGGGCACAAAGCGCAAGCAACCCCTCGCGCGCGCCGCGTGCGATCTCGGCTTCGGCATAACGCTGTCCGAGAAGGTTGCGGAACTCGCAGCCGGTCATGCGGCGCTGAAACTCTGGCCGGCGCAGTAATTCGCACAGCCAAGCGTCGGTGTCGAGCAGCACGGATTCGGGAAATCCGACGTCGGTGATGCGAATCACCTCCTCATCACGGAGCGCGCCATCGTCGCCGAAGATGGGCACTTCACGGAAGTCTTGCTCAGAAACGCTGCGCAGCGCGCGATGCCCGTCGTGGTAGCAGATGGCGTCCGTGATCGAGAGCCATGCGAACCAGCCAGTGTCGAGCAGCGGGTTCAGCCAGGCATAGTGCTGACCGGAGGCGGTGACAGGGCCGCTGATCGCGAGGGTCATGGGCAGGCCCTGACCAATCGCTTCGTCCAGCAAACTCCAGACCCGGCGCAAGTAACCGCCGCCAAAGGACGGGTAGGAGCCTTCGAGCAGATGGTCGAGGTGCCGCGCCTCGGTCACCGGGCGGTGGGTAAGCGGCGCGCCGCCTTGCGCACAAACGGTGCGCGGCGCCGGAACCCTTCCAGTGTACAAGGCGCGAAAATAGGCCCACGCGGGAAAATGAGA
>CAZCXL010000376.1:0-2527 GCA_964502625.1 uncultured Planctomycetales bacterium
CGCGACGCACGCTGGAGATCGTCGGCAATCAACGCGATGGCGGCCGCGAAGGCACTTTGCTCGCGGCAGTGGATCGCTGCGAGACGCCGATGGGCTCACGGCTGTTGCGTGACTGGCTGCTGGAGCCGTTGTTGGAAGGAGCGGAAATTCGCGAGCGCCACGATGCCGTCGGAGTTCTACGCGAGCGGGCCGGAGCACGCCGCGCGGCAGCGACGGCCCTCGATGGCATGGGAGATCTGGAGCGGCTCGGCGCACGGCTCGCGGGCGGGCGCGCACATCCGCGGGAACTCGTGGCGTTGGCGCGCGCGCTCGGCCGCATTCCTTCCCTCCATGCCGCGCTGCACGCGGGCGCGGGCGCCCTGGAGGCCGGCTCAACCTTGCTCGATGCGCTGCGCGCCCAACTGGACCCTTGCGCGGACTTGCGCGAACGCATCGAGCGGACTCTGGCCGAGGAGCCGCCCATCGCTTGGCAAGACGGCGGCTTGATCCGGACCGGGTTCGACGCCGAGCTCGATGAGTTGCGCGCTCTTGCCCGCGGCGGGAAGGATTTTCTTTCCGCACTGCAGGTCCGCGAACAGGAGCGCACTGGCCTCCCGGTCAAGATCGGCTTCAACTCGGTGTTCGGCTACTTTTTAGAAGTCACGCGCACTCAAGCTGCGAGCGGTGCCGTGCCGGTGGAGTGGACGCGGCGGCAGACCCTGAAAAATGCCGAGCGCTACATCACCGAGGAGTTGAAGATCTACGAAGAGAAGGTTCTCGGCGCCGAAGAAAAGGCGCGGGATCGCGAATCAGTCATCTTCGAAGAGTTGCGCGGCGCCGCCGCCTCTGAAGTGGGCCGTGTACTGGGCAGTGCTCGCGCCGTTGCCGCGCTGGACGTGCTCTGCGGCCAAGCGCGTTTGGCCGCCGAACGCGGCTGGGCGCGTCCCGAGGTCTTGGCGGACGGAGATCCGGCATTGTTGGAAGTGCGAGACGGCCGACATCCGGTGGTGGAGCAGCCTTTGGGCGGCGAGCCTTTCGTTCCCAATGACGCGGTTTTTAGCGCGCAGCGGCGGATGGCGGTGATCACCGGCCCGAACATGGCGGGCAAGAGCACATACCTGCGTCAAACCGCGCTGATCTTGATCCTCGCGCAGGCAGGCAGTTTCGTGCCGGCGAAATCTGCGCGGCTCGCGCCCGCGGACCGGGTGTTCGCGCGGCTCGGCGGCGGCGACGACATCGCGCGAGGTCAAAGCACCTTCATGGTGGAGATGGTGGAGACGGCAACGATCTTGCGTCACGCCACGGAGCGCTCGCTGGTCCTACTGGATGAGGTCGGCCGCGGCACGAGCACCTTCGACGGTCTGGCGATCGCCTGGGCCGTCATCGAGCACGTGCACGACGTCACAATGGCGCGCTGTTTGTTCGCCACGCACTATCACCAATTGACGGATCTGGCCGCCAGCCTGCCCGCCGCGTGCAACTTGAACGTGGCTGTCCGTGAGCACGGCGGCAAGGTGGTGTTTTTGCATCGCATCGAAGAAGGCGGCACGGATCGCTCTTACGGAGTGCATGTCGCACAGCTCGCCGGCCTCCCCGCTCCGGTGCTGGCGCGCGCACGCGCCGTGCTGTTGCGCCTGGAGCGCGACGAAGAGGATCTCTCGCGCCGGATTCTCGAGGGCAAGGCGCCGGGAACAGGGGTAGCGGCGGCCGCACCCAAGCAGCCGAGCCTCTTCGACCTCCTCGAAGAGCACTCGCCTGACCTGCTCACCGAACTACGCGCGCTCGAGCTCAACGCGCTGCCGCCAATCGAAGCCTGGCGCATTCTGGGCCGGGTGCGAGACGCGCTGGAAGAGTGATCGCGGGCGCTGCGCGCTAGGATGACCTGGGAGAACCATGAATCATCCGATTCGATCCAACCGCAACTGCAACATCTGTGGGAAGAGTTTCCCGAGCGCGGAGCTCTTGTCCGCGGCGGCAGTGCGCGACTCCGTCGCCGGGCTCACTCAGAGTGAGCACCCGAATTGGAATTCAGACGCACAAATCTGTCGCACGGATCTGAACGACTATCGTTCACAATACGTGCATTCCCTGCTCACTTCGGAGAAGGGCGAATTGAGCAGCCTGGAACGTGAAGTCCTCGACAGCCTGCGTGACCACGAACTGCTCTCCCGCAATCCCGTCGAGGACAGCCAGCAGGATCGAACTCTGGGCGAGCGGATGGCGGACCGGCTGGCTACTTTCGGCGGAAGTTGGTTCTTCCTGATCTGCATCGGCAGTTTCCTCCTCGTCTGGATCCTGATGAATTCACTGGTACATCCTTCTCAACTTGATGCTTTCCTGTCTCGCCGCGATGCAAGCGCCAGTGATCATGATGAGTCAAAATCGGCAGGACGCGAAGGATCGGATCCGTTCCGAGCACGATTATCAAGTAAACTTGAAGGCAGAACTCGAGATCCGGCATCTGCACGAAAAAATGGACCACCTGCTCTCGCATCAGTGGGAGCGGCTCACGCAGATTCAAGAAATCCAGCTCGAACTACTCTCCGAA
>CAZCXL010000377.1:0-2527 GCA_964502625.1 uncultured Planctomycetales bacterium
CCTCGGGAGAAGCCGGAACTAAGATTTCAGGCGGGATCTCCGCTTCAGCACTGCGATAAAGCGCAGCCAGCAACTCGGAGACTGCCGCTGCGGGGTCTTCCCAGAGCGGTACGCGTCCGCCGCGGGTGTTCAGCCAATTCCCGTCACGGTACTGCAGCAGCGCGAAGTGGCCGCGCTCGTCGAGGCCGAGGACGTCAAAGTCCCGTCCCGCTTCGAGCCGGACTTTCTGCGGCTCCGCCAATTCTTGCAAGGCGCGCACCCGATCGCGCGCGCGCAACGCGATCTCGTAGTCCTGGCGGGCGCTCGCCTCGTCCATGCGCAGGCGCTCCGCGCGCAATTGCTCCGTGACTTTTCCTCCCAAGACTTCCTGTGCGCCGGCCAGGCGCTCGGCGTAGTCCTCGGGCGAAATGTGCCCTACGCAAGGCGCGCTGCAGAGTCCGACTTCATACTTCAGGCAGGGACGCGCGCGATTGGCGAAGACGTGATCCGAGCAATCCCGGAGACCGAATCCCTCCATGAGCAGGCGCTTGGTGCGGCGTGCCACTCCCGCGCCTGGATAAGGACCGTGATATTCGCCGTGGGGCGAGCGGCGTCGCGCCACTCCGAGACGCGGGAAGGAATGCTCCGTGTCGAGATGGAGGTAGAGAAAGGACTTGTCGTCCTTCAGCAGCACGTTCAGCGGTGGCTGATGATGCTTGACGAGGCGATCTTCCAACAGAATCGCTTCTCGTTCGGAATCGGTGACGCGGAATTCGGCAGCGGCGGCGCGATCGTGCAGTTCCCGGAGCCGCGCGCGCCCGTCTCCGCCTTCGCGCAAGTAGGCAGCCACCCGCTTGCGCAAGTCGCGGGCTTTGCCGACGTAGAGCACCTGGCCTTCAGGGTCGAGGAATAGGTAGACACCGGGGCGCGCTGGCGCGGCGCGCAGTTGCTCGGCGAAGTCCACGGACGCGGCCATCAGCCTGTGAATTCAAGTTGCAGAGTCTCCAGCCTGCGCAACTCGTCCCGCAGGCGAATGGCTTGCTCAAAATCCAGGCTTGAAGCGGCTTGGAGCATGCCACGTTGCAGTTCTTCCATGCGATGCTCGAGGCTCGCCGGCGTGACGGCTTCCCCTGCGGTCTGTGCGGTGTCCCTCCCCGTCGCCTCCAGGATGCCGGCGAGTGAATCGGCTACACGCTTGCGCACGCTGCGCGGAACGATTCCATGCTCCAGATTGAAAGCCTCCTGAATCGTGCGGCGACGCTTGGCCTCACCCAGGGCTTCTCGGATCGCGGCGGTTTCGCGGTCCGCGTAGAGCACCACCCGGCCGTGCTCGTTGCGTGCAGCACGACCGCAAGTTTGAATCAGCGAGGTGGTCGAGCGCAAAAATCCTTCACGATCCGCATCCAGCACCAAAACTAGCGCCACTTCGGGGAGATCGAGGCCTTCACGGAGCAGGTTGATGCCCACGAGGACGTCGAAGACTCCGAGGCGGAGGTCCCGCAACAGCTCGGAGCGCTCGATGGCATCCACGTCCGAGTGCAAGTAGCGGGCGCGCATGCCCTGCTCCTGCAGGAATTCGGTGAGATCCTCCGCGGAGCGCTTGGTCAGCGTCGTGATCAGCACGCGGTTCCCGGCGGCCACGGCAAGCTGGCTTTCTGCGAGCGCGTCCTCGACCTGCAGTCGCGCCGGCTTGACGACCGCCTGGGGATCGAGCAAGCCGGTTGGGCGCACCAACAGTTCCACCAATTGTTCCCGTGCCAGAACGCGTTCGCGCTGCGCGGGAGTGGCGGACATGTACAGCGTGCGTCCCAGCAAACCCTCGAACTCGGCCTCTTCCAGGGGACGGTTGTCCACGGCGCAAGGCAAGCGAAAACCGTAATCCACGAGGTTGCGCTTGCGCGCCTTGTCCCCCACGCTCATTCCATAGACCTGAGGCAATGTGACGTGGCTTTCGTCCACCACGCAAAGAAAATCCTTCGGAAAGTAATGCAATAGAGTGAACGGCGGTTGGCCGGGCGCGCGACCCTCAAAGTGGCGGGAGTAATTTTCAATCCCTGAGCAAAAGCCGAGTTCCTCGATGTCTTCGAGGTCGGAGAGCGTGCGGCGCTCCAAACGCTCGGCCTCCAGCTCCTTGCCCCGCGCGCGCAACTCACGCACGGATTGGGCCATTTCTTCGCGAATGGCCAGCATGGCGCGGGGCAGCCGTTCCTCGGGCTGCACGTAATGGCCGACGGGGAAAATCACCACGCGGTTCGGCTCGTCCAGAACCTCGCCGGTCAAGGGATCGACGGTGAGCAGCGATTCCACGCGGTCCTTTCCTAATTCGATCCGCAGCACTCGATCTTGCTCGTGGATCGGCCAAACTTCGATCGCCGGTCCGCGCAGCCTGAAACTGCCCGGGCGCCAGTCGATCTCCGCACGGCGATGTTGCGTGCGCACGAGCCCGCGCACGAGTTCTTCGCGCTTCGCGGGCGCGCCCACCGCGATGCGCAAGGCGAGACTGCGGTAGTTCTCGGGATCGCCCAAACCATAAATGCAGGAGACGCTG
>CAZCXL010000378.1:0-2524 GCA_964502625.1 uncultured Planctomycetales bacterium
GTGCTGGAGCCAGGAGCAAATCGCAGGCGTCCGACCACGGCAAGGCGGCGAGCCGGGCGAGCGTGTGCGGGATCCACGGATTCGGATCTCCGTGCAGATAACCGGCTCGGCGCACCGCCGGCAATCCGGAACTGGCCGGCACACTGATCAGATTCGCGGGCCGGCGCAGCAGGAGGGGCAGGATCCGGCTCACGGCTGCGCTTCCGCGCTACTCCATGTAGCCGAGTGCCCTCATGGTCTCGACCAGACGATCTTCATCGCTCATCGAGCGGTCTTGATCCGTGTCTTTGCCGCGCGCAGCGAGTTGGACGTGACCTTCACGACGTTGCACCGGGTTCGCGGCGCGATACGCGTCGGTGAAACAGTCCTCCATCACGCGGCCGTCCATGTGATCGTCCACCGGCAAGCCGAGCAGGTGCATGATCGTGGTCGCCATGTCGGCGATCTGCGGACCGCCGAGCCGCACGCCTTCCTTGAAGATCCCTTTGCCTTCCCACGCGTAAATCCCGTTGATGCGGTGCATCGCGGGCCGGCCTTCTTTGGCCTCTTCGGCAACGACGCGGTGCACCGGACTCGCAGCCATGTTGCAGGCCGTGTCCACGGTCATGCACTGAATGTCAGGCGCGAGGAACACTTGCGGTCCTTCCCAGACGTCTTCGCGCTTGAAGGCCGCCGAGATCACTTTGCCGCCGTCTTCCGCGCGCATCTCGGGAAGCTTGGCAATGATTTCTTCGCGAAGACGCTCGTACTCCTCACCCGGTTCGACGATGCCTTCGGGCTCGCGGCCCTTCAGATTGATCAGCACGATGTCTTCCCCGCCGCTGAAGGTGGAGTAGGCGCGCGTGCGCGACCAGTCGATCATGCTCATGATGATCTGCTCCGCGTTGGGGAGGCGTTTGCCCTTCAACGCCATGCGCTTGGTCACGCCGGTGCGGCGCAACAACTTATGCCAGTTCTTCTGCGTCCACAGACGCAACCGCTGCCAACTCACGCCGCCCTTGAGCACTAGGTAGCCTTCCTGCGCCAACCAAGTGTTCATGAAGTAGCGATAGGTGATGCGGCCGAAACCGTGGTCGGAGCAGGTGCCGAAGGCGACCTCGCCTTCCATCGCGAGCGCCTTGGCGCGCAGACGGCCGTAGGCGGCATCCACGGCTTCGTAGACCTTGGCGAGATAATCCCGCTTGGCTTCCCACTGGCCCGGATTCTTGCGCTGCCATTCCGGATCTTGGAACGCCCACGCGCTGTGGCTGGTGAGATCCACTTGGCGATAGACGATTGCAAAGAGATCGGGATTGTGGTGATCCAACAAGTACTCGCCAATGCGAGTGAGTTGCTCGATCACGTGGAAGAGGCTCTGATAGCCCTCTTCTTCACTGGAACTGTGATAAAGGATTTCCGGCTCGTTGTCCGCGGGCACGTCGCCGACGGCCTTTTCCAATTCTTGCCGCATTTCCGGCGGCCAGATGAAGTCCGAGTTGCGATCGGGCGTCATCAACCCGCCCATCATCACGCCGTTGACCTTTTCGGGAGGGAAAGTGAGCGGAATCGTGATCACGCACACTTTCTTGCCGGCCTCGGAGGCGAGTTTCCAAATCGACGGCGCCTGCACCGAATTCCACGAGACGACCGGACGCACGTAACTGCCGTGCTTCTGCTCACGGAAGAAGAACACGCCGTGTTTACCCGGGTGCACTCCCGTCTGGAAGGAGCACCATGCCAGCGAAGAGTTGGGCGGGATCGTGCTCTTCAACGGGCCGTAAGACCCAGAACGCATCGTGGCGGCGAGATTCGGGAGCTTTCCGGCGGCCACCATCGGCTCGATGATGTCCCAGGTGGCTCCGTCAATGCCGGCGAACACGACGCGGCGGCGAGGGTGGGAACTCATGCGAGGGTTAGCCCCAGATCGGGCCCACCAATTCTAGGCTCGCGCCGGGCTGTTCTCACGCCCGCCGCAGGCGTCGGCGCAGGAACTGTGTGAGGGCTGGATCTGTGAGACGGAGCGCAAAACAGGCGCCGAGATAGAAGATCGCGCCGAGTGCGCCGCCGAGGAAAGGACGATCTTGCAATCCGAGCCCATACAGTCCGGCGAACATCGCTCCGGACACCGCGAGGTACGGCAGAACACCCGCGAGAATGGCGAGCGGTGGTCCTACGGTGCTCCCGACCACAATCATCTTCACCACAAACTCCAGTGCGGCGGATGCGAGCGAGGCCCATGCTGCTCCCATGAGGCCGTAGAGCGGCACCAGGATCGCCAGCATCACCACGGCTGCAACCGCGAAGAACAGTCCGAGCCAGGGAATCACCCGCTCCAAGCGGGGCACGCCCATCATCACCATTCCGACCGGCCCGCCGATGCTGTCGAGATAGGTTCCCGCCATCAGCCAGGGCAAGAGCAGAGCGCTTGCGGCAAGACCCATCTCGGGAATGCCATGGAGATACTTTTCGCCGAACCAGGCGTTGACCGGATCGGCGTAGAAAAACAAACCCACGGCCAACGGAGTCGCCCACCATGCCTGCCAAC
>CAZCXL010000379.1:0-2520 GCA_964502625.1 uncultured Planctomycetales bacterium
CTACGTGATCGGATTCTCCTTCCCGGTCGTTCCCAAGGGCCAAGCTCGCATCCGCGTGCAACTTTCTGCAGGGCACACGCAGCAAATGCTGGAGCATGCCCATGCCGCCTTCGTGAAGGTCGGGCGTACACTCGGCATCCTGCCTGCTTGAGTCTGACCTCATGTACACACTCACCGCCGAGCAAATCCTTCCCTGCACCATCACCGGCTCCTGGCCCCGTCCGCGTTGGATGGACGAGAGTCTTTGGGGTCGATCGCTCGACACGGCCATGATGGACTTACGCTTTCGTGAGAAGTTCACGGACGCGCTCGCCGTCTTGATCAGCGACCAAGATCGAGCGGGGTTGGACTTCCTCACGCACGGCGATCTGCATTGCGATGAGGACTTTGCCGGCCGTTCTTGGCACCACTACCCCTTGCAGCGTTGGGGTGGTTTCGCCGGCGATCATCTGCAGTCCTGGCAGACCCGCTCACCGTGGCTCAAGTATCCGCCGGGCACGCTGCTCAACGAAATCTACACCGGCTGGCGCTGGCCGCGTGTGGTGGACAAGATCGAATACCGTCCGCTCGACTATCCGAAACTCTGGCGCCTGGCGCAGGCCCGCAGCAACAAGCCGGTGCGCTTCGGCACTTGCTGCACGCAGGTGATGGGCCTGTTTCTGGACATTCACACCCCGAAGTACAAGGACAAACGAGAGTTACTCTGGGATCTGGCCTGCGCGATGAATCAAGAACTCTTGGCGCTGCAGGCCGCAGGCTGCCGCAGCATCCAAGTCGAAGAGCCTTGCTTGCATTTCATGGCCAACACTTACGGTAAGGACCACGAAGAAGTGCGCTTCATGCTCGATTGCTACAACCGTGAAGTGCAGGGCTTGGATCAAACGGAAATCTGGACTCACACTTGCTGGGGCAATCCGAACATGCAGCGCGTGATCGAAGACGACTCCTACGCTGCCTCGCTCGACATGTACATGAGCGAAGCGCGCGGCGACGTCTGGACCATCGAAACCAAGGATCGGGACATGCGCGAAGTGGAACTCCTGGCTCCGTACATGAAGCGCGCGGGTAAGAAGGTCTGCATCGGCGTGGTGAGTCATCGGCGTCTGCAAGTGGAGCGTCCGGAGGAGGTCGCGGCCACCATCCGCCAAGCCTTGAAGCACGTGCCGGTCGAACGCCTGGTGATCTCCACCGACTGTGGATTCGGCCGCCAGGGTTGCAACCGCGAAATTGCCTTCTTCAAGTCCGCCGCGATTGCGCAGGGCACCAACATCGTGCGTAAAGAATTGGGCCTGCCGGTCACGGAAGTGCGGGCGGCCATTGCAGAACTGCAAACCGACCTCGTGCCGGACATGCCGGTCTAGGCGGGAGCGTGCACGCAGGCTTCGGAAACGTCTACGAGGATGCGCAGCGCGCGGCCGCGTATGCGACGCTCGAGTACCCAGGCAGTTACTTTCTCGCCTTCCGCGATCTGCCTGAATTGATCGCAACGCATCTGGCAACTAAGTGCCCTGGACCCCGACGCGCGCTTGATTTTGGCTGCGGGGCGGGGCGCTCGACGCGGTTCTTGCAAGGCCTCGGTTTTGAGACCACGGGAGTGGACATTGCTCCTGCCATGTTGGAGCAGGCGCGCACCCGCGATCCGCACGGTGACTACCGCCTGGTCGGGCCCGCAGGAGTGCGCGGCTCGGGCTTGGGTGAGTTCGACCTGATCCTGTCCGCTTTCACCTTCGACAACGTGCCGACGCACGCGCAGAAAGTGGAGTTGTTGTCTGGCCTCGCGAGGTCCTTGCGTCCAGGCGGTCGCATGATTCATCTCGTGTCCGCGCCTGAGATTTATCTGCACGAGTGGGCCTCTTTCACCACGCGCGAATTCCCGGAGAACCGCGTCGCGCGTGACGGCGACGTGGTGCGCATCGTGATGCTCGACGTGCCGGATCGCCGTCCAGTGGAGGACGTGCTCTGCACGGAGATGGCTTGGCGGACGATTTTTCGCGAAGCCGGACTCGCTCCGATTCTGACGCACCGGCCGCTCGGCCGCGCCGGAGATCCTCCCGCTTGGGTCAGCGAGACCCGGATTTCGCCGTGGGCGATCACGGTATTGGGCGACGCCGTATCCTCCCCCTGTGACCGTGCTGTGGAGTCCTGATCCGGCGCGCGCACGGGCGAGCGCCATGGCGCGCTTCGCCGCGCGCGTAGGCCTTCCGATCCCTGCAGCGGCAGCGGAGGAAGAAGCGGCGGCGCTGAGGCACGGTTGGGAACGATTGCATCATTGGTCGGTGGAGCACCGCGGGCGCTTTTGGAGCGAACTGTGGGATTTCCTCGGCGTGAAGGGTGAGAAGGGGCGGCGCCCGCTCGAGAACGGTGACGCGATGCCGGGCGCGCAGTGGTTCCCCGACGCGCGCCTCAATTTCGCCGAGAATCTGCTCGCCGGCGCGCCTTCACCGGACGCCGTGGCCTTGAGCTTCGCGCGCGAGGACGGGCTCCGTCGTGAATGGAGCTTCACTCAACTCGCACGAGAGG
>CAZCXL010000380.1:0-2518 GCA_964502625.1 uncultured Planctomycetales bacterium
TGGCTGCTCTGCGGGCGCTTCGAATTGACTCGCGGCGAATTCCTCAGCGAAGCGGATCCGCGCGAGCGTGAGTTCCCGATGACCATGATTTCCTGGCCGGAGTTCGCCACTTGGGCCGAGCAACGGGGATTTCGTGGGCCGACCGCCGCGGAATGGCGCGCGCTCGCCGGCGCTCCGGTCGAGAACGCGAACACCGCCGCCCTGGCCCGCAACACTCTGGAACTCGGACTCGGTCGCGCGCTGCCCGTCGGCGTCTTCGAGCGTGGGCGCTCTCCGATGGGCGGCTACGACTTTTACGGAAACGTCTGGGAGATGGTGGATCCAGGGGAAGCCGGCCGCCTGCAGGCCCTCGGCGGCTCCTTCGCTGCGCGCGAAGTGGGCGCCGATGCGCGGGAAGCATTGGTTCTGGAGTTAGGGGATCGCGCCGAGGATGTTGGCGCTCGCTACGTGGCCGGGGCCGTGAATTATTTCCGCGAGCAAGTTCTGCCGGCGTGGCAGGACTCTCCTTCCACAGCGGAGCGTGCGCTGCGTCGTGCCGTGGCCAACTGGAAAGCTGACGCGCGCGCGCGCTTCGCGGTCCTCTTGCGTACCGAGGGATTTCCCGCGGAACTCTGCGCGGTTCTCGAGCGCTGAGGCTGAGGGAATGCGGCTGCAGGAACTCAAAGCCTTGCTCGAGGCAAACGGACTCGCTCCGCAAGGACGCTTCGGCCAGAACTTTCTGGTGGACCCTGCGCTCCTCGCCGCGATTCCGCGGGACGCCGGCGTGCAGTCTGGCGAAATGGTGATGGAAATCGGCCCTGGCGCGGGCGCGCTCACGGAGCAACTGCTCGCCGTCGGAGCGCGAGTGGTTGCGGTGGAGATCGACCACGGCCTCATCCGGCTGTTGCGCGCGCGCTTTAGCACGGAGCTCGCGCAAGGAACTCTGCTCTTGCTCGAGGGCGATGCGCTCGGGCCGCGCGAGAGTCTGCACCCGGAACTGGAACGAGAATGGAGTCAGGCGGAGCATCCGCCGCGGCTGGTCGCGAATCTGCCTTACGCCATTTCCGGTCCCTTCCTCGGACGCCTTCCTGGCCGCGCGCTGGCGGGGGCCACCCTGCTGCTGCAGCGTGAAGTCGCAGAGAAGGCGGCCGGCGCCGTGGATGGCGAGTGGTCGCCTCTCTCCCTCCGGCTGGCGCTCGCCTTCATGCCGACCGTGGGGCGGCGGGTGCCGGCGGAGGTGTTCTGGCCGAGGCCGCAAATCGAATCCGCCTTTCTCCACCTGCTGCCGCGCGCGGACGCGCCGGCGGCGGAGCAACTGGCCCTGCTGGTTCCCGTGCTCCGCGCGGCCTTCGGACAGCGCCGGAAGCGTCTGCTGCCGCGCCTGGAGCGCGATTTTCCGGAGTGGGCGGCCGCGTTGATACTGGCGGGAGTCGGGCGGGACGAGCGTCCGGGCGAGCTCACGCCCGCACACTGGCTGACCGCGCTCCGAGAGTTAAAGTAGTTCCCCGGTTCTCGGATGCAAGATCTCCAAGGCTTCGTCGACGCGCTCAAAGAACGTCTCCCGATCGAGGCGGTGATTGGCCAACGCGTGCGCCTCACGCGCCGCGGAAATCGGTATCTCGGACTCTGCCCTTTTCACGCGGAGAAGTCGCCTTCCTTCTCGGTGGATTCTGTGAAAGGTTTCTACAAATGCTTCGGCTGCGGCAAGGCGGGGGACGTCATCACTTTCGTGCGCGAGACCGAAGGACTCGAGTTCATGGAGGCGTTGCGTGTGCTCGCGGATCAAGCGGGTGTGAGCTTGCCGGAGCAAGAGCGGGGTGGGGGCGCGCGCACCGCGCCTGACGAGCGCGCGCAGGCCCGCGAGGCGCTGCATCATGCGCGGAGTTTTTTCGCGGAGCGCCTGCGTTCTCCTGAGGCAGAAGGAGCGCGCGAATATCTGCAGAAACGCGGCGTGAGTGGAGAAACCGCGCAGCGTTTCGGCGTCGGCTGGGCGCCGCGAGAGCGCCATTCTCTGGTGGGCGCTTTGCGCGCGCACCACGTTCCGGAGCCTGCGATGGAAGCCGCCGGGTTGGTCCTGCGCGACGAAGAGGGTCGCAGCGGGCTCAAGGACCGCTTCTGGGAACGATTGATGTTCCCCGTGAATGATGCGGGCGGGCGCACGGTCGGATTCGGCGGCCGCTATCTGCCGGGATCCTTCGCTGAAGAGAAGAGCCTGGGCAAGTACGTCAACTCGCCGGAAGGCCCCTTCTTTCCCAAACGGCGCCTGCTCTACGGAATGGATCTGCTGACGGCAGCCTTGCGCGATCTTCCAGAAGACCCCGTACTCGTCGTCGAAGGTTACCTCGACGTGATTTTGCTCCACCAAGCGGGGCTGCGCACCGCAGTGGCGGCGCTCGGCACCGCACTCACCGAAGAACACGCGCGCCGTCTGCGCCGGTCGGAACGTCCCGTGATTCTGCTGCTCGACGCGGATGGCGCGGGGCGCCGCGCAGCCGCCAAAGCCGCTCGCCTCCTGATTGCCGAAGGCATGGACGTGCGT
>CAZCXL010000381.1:0-2514 GCA_964502625.1 uncultured Planctomycetales bacterium
CCGCTCCTGAGTCCACACCGCTGTCGCGGTGAGCTACGGGACCGGGGCGGAGCGGCTTCACGGCTCCGTGCGTGGCGCTTCGCAAGTCTTGCCGCGACAAAGATAGAGCGTGGCCTTGCCTGCGCGCGCTTCACGATGCGCGAAGAGTTCCAGCACGCTGTCCGGTGCCGAAGCCGCGCGGAACACGGCGAGAACGCCAAAGAACTCAGGACGATCCAGTGCGCGACGCCAAGCTTCGAGCGATTCAGCGCTGCCCGTTCCGATCACGACGGCCACGGCGGGTTCCTCCACCGCATCCGCCAAGGCGCGTGCCGTGGTGAGGAAGCCGCGCGGATTGCGCAGTAACAGCGGCAGCACGGCGATCTGACCCTTCCGTGCGGTTTGTTCCCACCGCGCGTCCTGAGTGAAGGCCATCAACAGGGACAGGCACTCGAGCATGACACCATTGGCCGCGGGCGTGGCTCCGTCCCACGGAGACTGGCGTCGGTGCAGGAGGCTTTCGTCGGTGCCGTCGGTTTCCCAGAACACGCCGCTCTCGGAACCGAAGCGCGCAATCGTGTCCGCGGCCAAATCCGAGGCCGCCGTCAGCCACTCTTCTTCTCCGCTCGCCTGAAAGAGGGAAAGATACCCGCGCAGCAAGTAGGCGTGATCTTCAAGCACGGCTCGATGTTTGGCAACTCCGCCGCGCCAGGTGCGATGCCACCCGCCATATTCCGTGCGTAGCGCATTCTGTAGGAATCGCGCGCAACGCGCGGCGGCCTCCACGTAACGCGCTTCGCCGAGTACGCGGCCGGCGCGGGCGAGCGCATCCACGGCGAGTCCGTTCCAGGCCATCACCACCTTGTCATCCAAGTGCGGATGCACTCGCAGTTCGCGCGCTGCGTAAAGCGCGTCCCGCACTTCTGCGACAAAGGTAGCCTCATTCTCGGCGTGAATTCCGGATGCGGCGAGCGCCTCGGCCGCGGGCATGGCGCGTTGCAGCACGCTGCTGCCGTGCTCGAAAGTGCCTTCGGGCGTGACGCCGTAGTAGCGCCGCGCAAACTCCGCGCGGGATGCGCCGAGAACCGCAATCAACTCCGCAGGAGTCCACGCGAAGAACTTCCCTTCTTCGCCTTCGGAATCTGCATCCGTGCTGGCGTAGAAACCGCCCTCCTTTCCCTGCATCTCACGCAGGAGATAGTCGCAGGATTCACGCACGATTTGCTCGAACTGGGCTTCTCCCGTGAGTTGCCAGGCTTCCAGATAAGCGGGAATCAGCGTTCCCTGGTCATAGAGCATCTTCTCGAAGTGCGGAATCAGCCACATTCCGTCCACGCTGTAGCGCGCGAACCCACCCCCGATCTGGTCGTACATGCCGCCCGCGGCCATCTTCAGCAACGTCTGCCGCGCCATCGCTCGCGCTTGCTCGCCTTCCGCGCCGGCGAGCCGCGTGGATGCCGCCAGCAAGAAGCGCAGGTCTTCCGCGCGCGGGAATTTCGGCGCGCGGCCGAAGCCGCCCCACACCGAGTCGTAGTTCGTTGCAAGTTCCGCCACCCACGCGCCTTCCATGGTGCGCAGTTCCGACGCCGAAGGAAGTTCCGCGTCCTCCGCCGGACTCGGCAGGGAGACGGCCAGCATGCCGCCGAGTTCCGCGGCGCTCTTCTCCACGTCGGCACGGCGCTCGCGCCAGGCTTGCTCCACACCCTTCAGCACGTCGAGGAATCCCGGTCGTCCGTATTGCGCGCGCGGCGGGAAATAGGTGCCACCATAGAACGGCATGCGCCCCGGCGTGAGAAACACGCTCATCGGCCAGCCGCCGCTGCCGGTCATGCGCTGCACTGCGTCCATGTACAGATCATCAAGATCCGGTCGCTCTTCGCGATCGACTTTGATGGATACGAAGTGTGCGTTCAGAAACGCCGCGATCTCCGCATCTTCGAAGGACTCGCGCTCCATCACATGGCACCAATGGCACGCCGAGTAGCCGATGGACAGAAAGATCGGCTTTTGCTCCGACTCTGCGCGCGCCAAGGCTTCTTCGCCCCACGGCCACCAATCCACGGGATTGCGCACGTGTTGGAGCAAATAGGGTGAAGTCTGACCAGCGAGGTGGTTTTGCGGATGCACAGTTTCTTGAAGGAGCGTCATGGCAAGGAACAGAGTGAGGCTCATGACGGATCGGTGTCGGGTCGCATGGCGGCAACGGCGGCGCGCGCCTCCATGGAATCGTTGTGCGAATGCGTGAATCCGATCGCGCGCTCACGCGCTACCGTGTCCGCGGTGCGAAAGGCCACGACATAAGCGCGCCGCCAAGAAGTCTTCGAGCGATTGCCGCCGGATCCGTGCAACACGTGCTCACGGAAGGCGAGTACGTCGCCGCGGCGGATCGGCGCGGCCACGATGCGGTCCCGCGCCTCGTCCACTTCGGCGACCAGCGTGTGGGACTCTTCGCGATCTGAATGCAACGGACGATGAGCGCGAAGCTGCGGCTCGCGGTGGGGGCCGGGCCCGAATTTAAGGCAGGCGGTTTACACG
>CAZCXL010000382.1:0-2514 GCA_964502625.1 uncultured Planctomycetales bacterium
TTCAGCGCACCGTTGGCGCCGCCGTAGATCGGATGCAGAACCGGGGTCTCGACCTCCGCGTAATGATGGCGCAAGAAGACCTCGCGCATGGCTTGGATCATGCGGATCCGGCGCAGGAAGAGCTCGCGCCCTTCCGGCTGGGAGAAGAGGTCCACGTAGCGCAGCCGCGCGCGCAACTCCTCGTCCACCAAGCCGTGCCACTTTTCGGGCGGATCCAGCAGGGCTTTGGTCATCAGCACGCAGGAGCTGCCGAAGACCGTGGGTTCGCCAAGTTGGGTGCGGCCGAACTCGCCCTCGACGGAGATCCAATCCCCGCGGTTCAGGCTGGCGAGGAGTGCGAAGTCTTCTTGGGAAAGTTTGTCCTTCTGCAGGCAGACTTGGATCTTGCCGCTCGGATCGAAGAGGTCCAAGAAGGCAAGTTTTCCGTAGCCGCGCCGGCCCAGAATCCGGCCGCGCACCTGCACGCGCTGGCCTTGCAACTCGTCCGCCCGCGCCAACAAGTCGGCGGCAAAACTGCGTTCGCCCGCGGGCGTGCGCGCAGGGTAGGGGTTCACCCCTGCTTGGCGCAGCGCATCGAGGCGCTGCTTGCGGTCCGGGTGGGCGATCTCCATGAGTCCGCAGCGTTGGGCCGCTACGCTGCGCGGAAGAAAATGGTGGAGCCAAGGGGGATCGAACCCCTGACCTCTACAATGCCATTGTAGCGCTCTCCCAGCTGAGCTATGGCCCCACGCGGCTTGCCCGTGCGCGGCGGTTCCGCGGCTCCGGGCGTGAAAGTGTAGCCACGTCCGCGGGATCGTCCAAGTCCCCGCAAGGTTAGGATTTCCGCTGCATTGGGCATGGAAAATCCCGACTTCGCCGCGATGGAACGGAAATGGCAGGCGCGCTGGGCGGAGCGCGGCACTTTCCGCACGCTCGGCCCGGGGGACCCGGGTTTCGACGCCTCGCGTCCGAAGTACTACGTGCTGGACATGTTTCCCTATCCGAGCGGGGACGGGCTGCACGTTGGCCACCCCAAGGGTTACACGGCCACCGACGTCATGGCGCGCTATCAGCGCCATCAAGGTTGCAACGTGCTGCATCCCATGGGCTGGGATGCATTCGGGCTGCCAGCCGAGCAGTACGCGATCCAAACCGGCACGCATCCAGCGGTCACGACCGCGAAAAACGTGGCGCGCTTCAAGCAGCAGTTGCAGGCGCTCGGTTTTTCCTACGACTGGGAGCGTGAAGTCAACACCACGGATCCGGCGTATTACCGCTGGACGCAGTGGATTTTCGCGCGCCTGTACGAGCGAGGACTCGCCTATCAGTCGGAAATTCCGGTGTGGTGGTGCGAAGCGCTGGGCACCGTGTTGGCGAATGAGGAAGTGATTGACGGGCGCTCGGAACGCGGCAGTCACCCTTGCGTGCGCAAACCCCTGCGCCAATGGATGTTACGCATCACTGAGTACGCAGAGCGCCTGCTCGCAGACTTGGACCAGGTGGATTGGCCGGAGAGTGTGAAGGCGATGCAGAGGGAGTGGATCGGACGCTCGGAGGGCGCGGAGATCGATTTCGGAATCCTGAATTCCGAAAAATCCTTCACGGTGTTCACGACGCGGCCCGACACGCTGTTCGGGGCGACCTTCTGCGTGCTCGCGCCGGAGCATCCGCTGGTGGAAGGGATCACGGTGGAGGCGCAGCGCCCGTCGGTGCGCGCCTATCGCGAAGCGGCGGCACGCAAGAGCGAACTGGATCGCGCGGAACTGCAGAAGGACAAGACCGGTGTGTTCACCGGCGCGTACGCGCGCAATCCGGCCTTCGCCGAGGGTGATCCGCGCGGGCGCATGCCGGTCTGGATCGCCGACTACGTGCTCATGACCTACGGCACGGGCGCGATCATGTGCGTGCCTGGTGGCGACGAGCGGGATCACGCGTTCGCGCGCAAATTCGGGCTGCCGATCGCGCGGGTCGTGGCGCCGGTCGATGCGAGCGCTGCGGCCGCACTCGCATCAGAAGCTTGCTTCCCCGGCGAAGGCGTGGCCGTGAACTCCGGAATGCTCGATGGGTTGCACACGTCGGAGGCGAAGGTCCGCATGACCGCGTGGCTCGAGGAGCGCGGTCTGGGGCGCGGCAAGATCAGCTATCGCCTGCGCGATTGGCTGTTTTCACGCCAGCGCTATTGGGGAGAACCTTTCCCGCTTTTGCTCGGACCCGAGGGCCAGGTCAGTTTGGTGCCGGACGACGCGTTGCCCGTGACCCTGCCGGAGCTTGCGGACTTTCAACCCGCGCCCGGCGGCGAGCCTCCGTTGGCGCGCGCCACGCATTGGGTGCAGTCCCGCGGGCCGGACGGCCGCACGTGGCGCCGCGAAACCAACTCGATGCCCCAGTGGGCGGGTTCCTGTTGGTACTACCTGCGCTTTCTCGATCCGCACAACGCGGAGCGCGCGTGGGATGCTGCGAAGGAGCGCTACTGGATGCCGGTGGATCTGTACGTCGGCGGGGCGGAACACGCGGTGCTCCACCTGCTGTACGCGC
>CAZCXL010000383.1:0-2497 GCA_964502625.1 uncultured Planctomycetales bacterium
GCACCGAGTGGCCCATGCTGCGCATCTGTGCGAGCACTTCTAAGCCGCTCAAGCCGGGCATGTGCAAGTCGAGCAAGGAGAGGTCGAAGGGACCCTCTTGCAGCAACCGGCGCAGCGCGTCTGAGCCGCTTTGCACGACCTCGACCGAGAAGCCGGGGCGCTGCAGCAGGGCTGCGAGCGCGATCAGCGACTCAGACTGGTCGTCGGCGACGAGGATGCGGAAGGTCATCGGCGAACTTCAGGCTCATTGAGCAAGCCTCGTGCCAGACACCTCCTGCCGGAACGGCAGCCTCAATACAAGCAAATACGCTTGTTCTAATCCTATTCCTCCTCGTCTTCTTCCCCCTCATCTCCGAAGTCTGGTCCAGCCTCGATCCATTCCTCTTCCTTCAGCAGTTCAGCTTCGTCGCCCGCGCGTTCCGCGCCCTCGCGGAGGGCGAGGAAGTCGTCCCAGTTGTCCACTGCGGCCTCCAGGGCATCTTGGTCCATGCTGGCGCCGCAGGTCGGGCAGTTGCCGCCCGCCTCGAGTGCTTCAACGGCCTCCGCGAGTTGGGTGATCGCGTAGCCGCAGTCCGGACACTCCAAGGCGGGGGGTTTTCCGGCTTTCATTGCGGCTCTCCGGGCTCTTGGCCGGCACGTCGACGTGCGAGGTAATGCAAGATCGGCACCAGCAGCAGCGCATGGGAAAACTCTCCGTCGCGCACGATCCGCTCAAGATCCTCCGGAGGAATGAGCACCGGCTCGATCACCTCGTCGTGATCCGGCTGAAGTTCGCCTACGCGGCGGGCGTCGCGAACTAGATAGGACCAGCAGCGATTGGACTGCAGGGCTGGATTCGGCTCGGTCACGCACAGGAGTTCGGGTTCTTCGCCGCAGTAGCCCGTCTCTTCGCGCAACTCGCGCACCGCGGCCCGCGCCGGGTCTTCGCCAGGCTCGACCATGCCTCCGGGAATCTCCAGGCGCACGCCGCGCGTGCCGGGCCGGAACTGCCGCACCATCACAATTTCACGCGCGGGCGTGACGGCAACCACGTTCGCCCAGTCAGGAGCATCAATCACGAAGAAGGAGCGCTCACCTTCATGCTTCGGGTGCGTGTAGAAATCTTCACGCACTGCGAACACGCGGAAGTCGCCGCGGACGAGCGTCCGGCGATGGCGCCATTGATTCACCATGGCCACGCCGTCGCGCGTCTCAATGCGCGCCCTCTGCGGTACTCTCGTTGGGGTCGGACTCGAGCGCGGCTTGCAGCAAGGCGTGCAGCGCACCGGACGCATGCAGCGCGTAGAGCGCTCCGCCGAGGTATTCGGCGGCGGAAGCCTCCGGCTCCTCGTCCTCCAAGAATCGCGTGGCCGCGGCCGTGGCGCCCAGCAAGGTGAGCGCCTTCGGATCCTCTTCGTGCCAGAAGCGGTCCCATTCGGTGAAGCGCGACTCTGCGCGCCGCGCGCACAACTGCGGCCAGCGGCGCGCATGCAAGGCGCGGGCTACGGCCGGCACGCGCGCGTCCAATCGCACTTCCCAGGCCGGGTCATGGCCTTGCTCGAACCACGAGAGGCCCATGAACAAACGCAGGCGTCCTGCGGTATCCGTCCAACTCAAGCCGTATTCGACGACGCCGTCGGACGGCTGCTCGCTCAACAGTCGGAACGGAGAATCCGGAGGCAACTCGTAGTGCACGAGCGCGCGCTGGACCACTGCCTCAATCTTGCGGAACAAGGTGGGCAGTCGCACCAGGGCGACGAAGTCCTCAAGCAGCAAGGGCTCGAGCCGGTCCGCAGAAGCGGGGTCTGGCGGAGCGGGCGGTTCGCCCGGGAAAGGCACGGCCGGTTCGATCACGCGCGGGCAAGTGTACGCGTCGCGGCCGAAAGCCCACGGCGAGGATCGGGCTCGTCTAGGCCCGCTCGACGAGGCTGTCCGCGAAGGCCTTTTGGTCCAGGCCGGCGTCGAGGGCCGCAAGGATCACTTGCACGGCTTCGTTTGGCCGTCCGAGTTCATGCAGGGCGAGCACCAACTCGGCGACGATGAGGCCGTCGGTGGGCTCAAGATGCAGGGCGCGTTTCAGATAGTCCACGGCTCCGCGCGGATCTCCGATGGAGCGCAGCAAATGGCCGATTTCGCGGAGCACTTCCGTGCGCTCGGGCTCACTGCGAAAGGCCTCGAGGAGGAGGTCGGCGGCCACTCCGAAGCGTCCTTCGTCGTGGCAGCGGCGTGCTTCTTGCAGGAGGTGATCGGTGCCCATCATCGCGCGGGCGCACAGGCGCCACGATTTCCTATCGGAGGCCGCGGCT
Organism: uncultured Planctomycetales bacterium; assembly: GCA_964502625.1. GTDB lineage: Bacteria > Planctomycetota > UBA1135 > UBA1135 > UBA1135 > JAQBVK01. The sequence goes on from CAZCXL010000383.1 coordinate 2,286, forward strand.
CCTCCACTTGAGCCTCTGAGGACCGGTTTGAGGCCAAAAAAGTGCGGGCCGGAACCCATTGCTGAGTTCCGGCCCGCGTCGTGATTCGTAGAGCCTTAGGGCACCACGAGCGTGATCATGTTCGAGTCGTAGGTGATGCCGCCGCTATCGGCCTGCACCTCCATGTACGCCGTCCGACCCGCTGCTCCGGGCGGAAGCTGCCGCCGATCGGC
>CAZCXL010000384.1:0-2486 GCA_964502625.1 uncultured Planctomycetales bacterium
TTAGCCTTCGCCATGGCTGCGGACTTGGGCTTGGCTTTGACCTTGGGCGCAACCTTGGCGGCCTGCTTCGCGTTCTTCGCCTTCTTGGCATTCTTCGCTTTGGCCGAAGCCACCGGATTCACCCAGCAGTCCCAAGCCATCACGCGCGCCACCCAATCGCGGGTGCGCTCGCGGTCCGCGCCAAGATCAAAGCGGTGCATGATCGGCGCGAACTGGAGCTTCAAGGCCTCTTCATTGCTGGGTTTCGTCGCCCAGTAGAGCATCGGCGCGACCATTACGTCGGCGGCGGAAATCCGATCGCCCATCAGCCAGGGGCCATTCGAGAGCGCGTGCTCGATGCCCGCGGTGTCTTCGTTGAGCGCGAGATTCGCCGCGGCGATCGCGGACTCATCGACCGGAATCCGGCCAAAGGCCATGCCAAACATCGGACGCAGCGCGCGACGCAAGCCGGTGCGCGCAAACACTTCCCACTCTTCGATCGCCTTCATCGACTCGTAGTCGGACGAGAAGAGTTGCGGACCCTTGCGCACGTTCGCGTCTGCCCAGCGCAGAATCGCGTGCGAGTCGAAGAGTTTGAACGAACCAGTAGTGATTGCGGGCGTGAGCGGCTGGCCATAGGTCTTGACCATCGCTTTGCGGTCCATCGGATCAATACCGATGGTTTTGAAGGGAATGCCCTTCAGATTGAGGGCAATGCGCGCCTTCATGCAATTCGGCGAAGGCGCGAGTTCGTGGAGTTGGACTTTCTTGGTGATGCTCATGGATTCAGACGCTCAATGCGCCAAGTGCGGTCGGGAAGCATCGTATATCGGAACCTGTCATGCAAGCGTCCGGGCCTTCTTTGCCAAAACCAAGCCTCTATCGGCGTGATGCGAAAACCTCCCCAGTGCGGCGGACACGGAATTTCTTGCTGCGCAAAGCGCGACTCCACCTCTTCCTGCCGCGTTTCAAGCGCCGCGCGGTTTTCAACCGGCCGGCTCTGCGCGCTCGTCCACGCGCCGATCTGGTGATCGCGCGGCCGTGATGCGAAGTACGCCTCGCTCTCAGCGCGTGAAGTCCTGGCGGCGTTGCCACGGAAGCCCGCTTGCCGATCGCTCTCGGGCCAGAAGAAGTTCAACGCGCACCACGGGTTGTGGTCGAGTTGTCGCGCCTTGTTGCTCTCGTAGTTGGTGAAGAACACCAAACCCTCGGGAGCGAGCTCCTTCAGCAGCACGATGCGCGTCGCCGGATGGCCTTCCGCGTCGGTGGTGGCCAGAGTCATCGCGGTCGGCTCGGGATTGCCGGACTCGGTTGCCCCGCGCAGCCAGCGTTGGAGTTGCGCGACGGGTTCCGGCAGGAGATCACGGCGGTGAAGTTCGAGGACCATGGATGCTCTGCGCGCAGGATATCGGTTTTAGGCGGCTAGACGGTCGCAGGCGGATCCGTGAGCAGGTCGGCGAGTGCGCCGTCGAGTGTGGGGAAGAGGAAGCGGTAATCCAATCGTCGCGCCAGCGCCGGCACCGCGCGCGCACTCTGCAAGAGCGGGGCGGCGCCTTCGCCGAACACGAGGCGCAGGGCGAAGGCCGGCGCCGGCAAGAAGGCGGGCCGACGCAAGGTGCGCCCGAGTGCACGCGCGAAATCCGCACTGCGCAGAGGCTCAGGACCGCAGAGATTGGCGGCGCCGCTCCATCGCGGATCGTCAAGGATGGCGAGAAGCATGCCCGTCAGGTCCTCGGCGTGAATCCATGGCATCCATGCGCGGCCGTCGCCGATGCGACCGCCGAGGCCGAAGCGAAAGATGGGGAGCATCTTTGCGAGCGCGCCACCCTCGGTAGCCAGCACGATTCCGATGCGCGCGCGCACGCGTCGCACCCCCAACTCCTCCACCGTAGCGCTGGACGATTCCCAGGCGCGGCAGACCTCGGCCAGGAAATCGTCGCCGAAATCGGCGGTCTCATCCAAGAGCGCATCGCCGCGTGAACCGTAGTAGCCGACCGCACTCGCCTGCACGAGCAGGCGCGGCCGCTGGGCTTCCGAAGCAGCGTTGATGGCCGCGGCCACTGCTGCGCCGGCTTCGACGCGGCTGTTGAGGATGCTCTGCTTGACGGCCACGCTCCACCGCCGACCCACCACGGGCTCGCCGGCAAGATTCACGACCGCCGCTGCGCCGCGCACGGCTTGCGGCAGATCTTCCCAGGTGAACCAGGATTCGCCTGCATGCTCCGCATCCCGCGCGCGGCGGGAGATCAGGCGCAGCGGAACTCCGCGGGCGCGCAACGCCGCGCGCAATCGCACGCCGATCATGCCAGACGCGCCCGTGATCACCACCGGAGCGTCGGAAACTGCCATCTCCGACTAGCGCTTGGGGTCGAGCACGGGGATCGGACGTCCGTCATCGCCGATCGCCACGTAAGTGACGACGGCTTCGGTCACCGAAACCTCTTCGCCTGACCGATCGCGGCGCTCGACCACCTGGCATCCATGGCCGCAGCGGGCGGACCGACAGC
>CAZCXL010000385.1:0-2481 GCA_964502625.1 uncultured Planctomycetales bacterium
ATTCTTCACATGCCTTGTTGCGCGTAGTCTCTTGCATATCATCCGGTCGCGCGCGCGGAGACCGCGGAGGCGGCGTCTCACTCGGATCCCCAGATTGCTTGCCTTCGGTGCGCGAAGCGGTAAAGCCCTGAGATTCACTCGACGGACTGGACTGTGCCGGAGTGGCGGCCGCACCTTCGCCCGTCAGCCCCTTGCTTTGTTTCGGATCGCTTACGGCTTGCGCCTGCGGTTGCTGCGGACGCGATTCACCCGCTGGGCTCGGCTTGCGCTCCTGCGGAGCACCTAGCGTCGTGACCGGCAGAGGCGGAAGCGGTTGCTCCTTGCGAGCCTCCGGTCGGGTGGCGCGCACCGGACTATCGGCAGAGTCGAGTCCCGCTTGAAGTTCCACGGGAGAAATTGGCGACATCGGAGACGCGGGCAAGAGTCCGAGCAATGCAGCCATCAGTAATCCAGCCGCTGCGGGCCACCATGCGCGCGCCGGAATCGGACGCCGCTCGGCGGGCGCCAGCAGGTGTGTGCGTGCGCGAGCGAGCGCCTCGCTGGCGTCTTCAGTGGCCGCATGCATGAATGCCGAAGGCTGTGCACAGGCGAGAAACTCATGCGCAGTCTGCAGGCGTCCCTCGGAGCGGAGTTCACGATCCAGCCGCGCGAGGCCATCACGCGCGTCGGTCGGACGCGCAAGCACCCGCAGTCCGATCCACGCTGCGAAGCAGAGCGGAGGCAGCAGCATCAGCAGAGTCAGCGTCAGGAAGCCCGGAGTGGCGATCGGCCGTCCGAGCGTGCGTGAGGCCAGCATCAGCACCAGGGCGAAACACGGCACGGTCAACATCCACGGCGCCGCCAGAGTCCATGCGCGCAAGGCGAGAGCTTTCGCTGCGCGCGCGCGACGCGTGCGCGCGGCCCGCACGCCCACGCGCGCGAGTTCGGCCTGCATGGGGCCACCCGAACTCATCCGGCGTCCTCTGCGAAACTGGGATCGCACTGCACGGCCTGCACCACTACGCCCGTGTGACGGTCGCGCAGGATCACCACGACCTTCATTTGCCGCGGATCCATGCGCACAGCCAGGCGCGACACGTGACCGCGACCCTCGGCCTCCATTCGGTCGAGGAAGGCCGAGTTCTCCCGCTCCACGTCTTGCCAGGTCCGTGAGAAATTCACCGTCATACCGTTGGCTTCGGGAACGTACTCCAGACCTTCCATGGGCGTGGTCAAAGAAGCGCGCGCCACGTCGTGATGTATCACGACCCCGCTCTTGCCCGGGAAAAGCACGCCGCGCTCGCACACCATGAGTTGGAGCAGCATTCCCGGATCCGCGTAGCCGTGAACGATGGCCTGCCCGTGAACACCCGAAGCGTCAGCCTGTGCGCTCAAAGTGATCTTGAATCCGCCGGGCTCCTCCAAGCGCTTCAACACGGCATCACGGCAGGCGTCGTACACCTCCTGCTTGAAACGGGTGCGGGCCGCGGCGGGAAGATCGTAGAGGCCGTCGGCAGCGTGGCGCGGGCCGCCTCGGCCGTAGGCCTCCGTCATCCAAGTGGAGAAGGGGTTGGCGAGCGGATCGGGCTCGGGCTCCATGCCGTGATAACTCACAGCCACCAGCCACTCGTTTCCGAAGTGTTCACGCAAGCCATCGCGGGCCAAAGCCGCGCCCAACCCGAAAGGCTGATGGGCATTGATCCACCATTCCAGGGCTACGGCGCGATCGGGTGCGACGCCATCGGCGGGCTCGTAGCGCGTGGCGACGCCGAACTCCTCCACCCGGCCTTCGATCAAGCGCTCGATCACGTCCACGGAAAATGCGTCGGCGTCGGGCAACTTCGGCTGCACCCGCTCCAGGCCCGCGATTGCCTCCGGTCCGGTCTCAGGTGAAAGCAGTGCCTGCAAGTAGCGGGAATAGGCGCGGGACCAGCGACCTTCGCGCTCGTAGACGCGTGCGAGCCCGAGATTCACCCGTCCGTCCTCGGGCAAACCGAAGGCGGCGGCCAGGAGATGCCGCCAGGCACCCCGCAGATCGTCTTGACTGAACAGAATCTGCCCGAGGCGCGCGTGCAGCGCGAAGACAGCCTCGGGGTAACGATCCGTGCGTCCATGTTCCAATCCCATCTCCCCTGCCATTAACGCAACATCGACCCTTCCGGTTTGCATCATCTCGCCAAGAAGTTCGAGTGCGCCCGTGGCTTGCAAATCCGCCGGCCGGGTGGCGTGCAGACGCTCCAGGGATTTGCGCATGAGCTCGGGGTCAGCGCCTTCGTCCATGCGCAGTTGGAGTAGCCGCCGCGCGGCTTCCTCCGCGAGGCGTTGCTCCGGATGAGCGTCCAGCCAAGCCTCCAAGGCCGCGGGTTGATCCACCACTCGCGCGCGGTAGAAATCTTGTTCCGCCTGCGCAAACTCCGGCGGCCGCGACTCGGTCCACCACGAGACGCCGCGCACACGATCCACCTCCACGCGGAAATGCCTCAGCAAATCGAGCCCGGTGGT
>CAZCXL010000386.1:0-2478 GCA_964502625.1 uncultured Planctomycetales bacterium
TGTCTGCGTTGATCTGGGGCGGCTTACGGGGGCCGTCGACCGGATAGATGCGACCGATCGAGGCCGACACCTCCGCGCGGGTCATTCCCGGCTCGATCGCGTGGTAGAGCTGCTTGAAGCTGCGGTAGCGCGCATCATAGACCTCGGGATGGTGAATCATCACGATGAGGGCTGCAGGCAGCAGCGCGATCGCGCCCAGAGTGCCGAATCCAGCCCGGCCACTCCACGAGCGGCTGCGCGCGAGGCGGAAGAAAGCGACGGCCGCGGCGCAGAGTCCGAGGACTGCGATCGGCCAACTGAAGTCGAGGTCATTCACGAGGGTTCAAGGATTTGGATCTTCAATTAAAATTACCACCGTGCGGACGGTGAAGAGACCTCGACCGCTGATCGAATCCCACTTCTCGTGTCCCTGCCGCCCCATCAACGCGGCCGACGCTCTCCGACCTCAAGTTCCAATCCGCCATCGGGATCCCAAGTGATCCGCAACCGCGCGAGTTCGAAATCGCGGTCGTGCGTCGGCAGCGTGGAGCGCGGCACCATCACCCAGCGTTCGCATTCCCAGGACAGATAGGGGGTGCGGTTGGGGTACGAGCCGGTCGGCCAAGCCAGTTTCAGTTGTGATCCATAAACCGGACCGTCCAAGCCGGTGGGCTCGGTGATGGTCCACCACCGCGCGTCCACCGCATGCGGCGGACCGGCCGCGTCGCCGCTGGGGGGCAGCCACGGTTGCAGCACGCGCCGATCCGTGTTGCTCCAGCGGAAGTCGCCGGAACTGGTGGTGTCTCGGTCGTGCCAAAAGGCCTGCTCACCTTCCGGTGCAATGAGGACCTTGACGGTGGCAGGCGCTCCACGCGCGACGCGCGCGAGCACCCAACCCGTGCCCAAACGCCGCGCGGCGGTTGCGGTGAGAGAAGCCTCGCCATGGAACGGCTCCGCGCCTTCGCGTTCGGACGCAAGCCACACGTTCACGCCGGTGTCCTTGCGCCAGGCGACGTGCAGCCAGGCGCGCGGTCCGGGAAAGTCACCCTCTTCGGCCGACACCGGCCACCTGCTCTCCTGCACTGAGCGCCAACGGCTCTGCTCCGAATCCTGTTCCAAGTCTTCACCCACCGGTACCTCTGGCCGCCTTTCCAGGAAAGGTTGAAGAGTTCCCTGGAGAGTGCCCCCGGGCGGGATGGGCTCATCCGGAGAGGGCCAGCGGATTGCTTCCCGCGTGGGGTTGTGCAGTATCCACGCGACTTGTAGTGCGCGGCCCTCGCCGCTGATCCGAGCTTCGCCCGTGAGCGGTCCGATCTGAATCGGCACCGCCTCCGGCGTGGTGGGCATCGGCCCGAAAGGATCGAAGGCGCTGCCATGCACACGGCTCGGATGGCTGAGCAGAGCGCGCGGCCCACGGCTGCTACTCCATGCGAGCAGGAGCGCGTGCTCCGCGAAGTCGGTGGTGGTCTGGGGGGGAGTGGCGCGGGGTACCGTGAACTCGTGGCACCACGCCCAACGTGCGAGCGGAGGCATCGCCTCCACAGGATTCTCGTCGAAGCGCTGGGCGAAGGGACGGGCCGTCCAGGTCGTTGATCCGCCCGGTGCAATGGCGCAACCCGCAACAAAAGCCTTGGTAACGGGCTCGGTCTCGTCGAAGGAGCAACTGATTCCTTGGACGACATAGGGCCCTTCAGCACCGTTCAAGAGCAGCGGCTCGACGATCCAGTGACTCCCGACACATCCCATTCCGGCGCCGTACCACCAGATGGGCTGCGCGGTGTCGTTGTGCAAGGTGACCTCCACGCAAGGTTCCGCTCCCGCGAGGTAGAACCGCGCAGTGCCGCGCGCCGGCCCGGCTGCGAACTCGGTGGTGCCGAGTTCAATCGTGGCGCCCTTCGCTCCGGGCCGATTCGGCTCCTGCCCGGCGGGCGGGACGCTCAGCCAGCAAGTCAGAGTGATCCAGAGCGGAACCATGCCTCACGAAACATAACGCGCAAGGCCCGCGCCGGTTTCAGAATACGGAGTCAGAATACGGAGTCAGGCTCCCTGTTGTCATTTTGTGCCGAAGGGGTGCCGCACTCGATCCGTCCGCGTCGCGGCGGATCGGGCACTCGGGGTTGAGGAACAACGCGCGGTCCCGGCGCAGGTGCACAAGGACGACGGATGGGAACCAGTCCATCCGCAGCTTCGACCTTACTCTGCTCTGATCGCAGCCCGGCGTCTAGCGGCGCGACTTCGTCGGTTGGGGCACGACCAGCACCGGCTGCCCGAGCACCTTCATCTTCGGCTTCACGCCGAGTCCTGGCTCACGCGATGCTGCGAGCCGCCCCTTGGCACGTTGGGGCGCGCCATCGGCGAAGGCCACGGTGACGTAGGAGTTGAAGTCGGTGGACGAGAAGAGGAATCGCTCCGGTGTGCTGTGTGCCAGGTGGGCGATGGCCGCTGTGGTGATGTCGCCGCCCCAGGTGTCTTCGATCGTCATCGCGATGCCGAGCGAGA
>CAZCXL010000387.1:0-2475 GCA_964502625.1 uncultured Planctomycetales bacterium
GCCAGTTTTGGTGCGCAGCGAGGAGACGGCTTGGGCGGAGATCGCGCTCATGTCCTGATTCTGATCCTTACGTGACTCGGAAATCCGGGTCTAGTTGTCTTGGGGCGCGTCGGGAGTTTCCGGAGTCACGGAGTCGACCGGAACTTGCGGGAGAGCCTGCACTTCGACCGCGCGGTTCACGCCGCGAATGCCCGGACGCGGCAGATTGCGCTGCGAGCGAGGCCGCGGGACCGGGATGCCGGGCTCGCGCTTGTGACCGCGCTCGACCGGGCGCGCGGGAGTCGCGACGCCGCGCTCTTGACGCAGCACTTTGCCCTCGTTGACTGCTTCGATCAAATGATCGAGGATCAGTGCCACGGAGCGAATGGCGTCATCGTTGGCCGGGATCACCACGTCGCAGAGGTCCGGGTCGCCGTCGGTGTCCACCACGGCCACGACCGGAATGCCCATGATCCGGGCTTCGCGGACTGCGTTGATCTCTGTGCGCGGATCGAGCACGACCAGCGCGCCCGGGAGACGGAACATCTCGCGGATGCCGTGCAGGTTACGGAAGACCTTGCGCTTCTCGCGGGTGAAGCGGGATCCCTCTTTCTTGTTGAGGTTCTCGAGCCAGCCCTCGCGCTCCTTCTTCTCCATGTCGTCGAGGTAGTGGATGCGCGATCCAATGACCTCGTAGTTGGTGAGCGTGCCGCCGATCCAGCGGTCATCCACGTAATGCATGCTGCTTTCCTCGTGGGCGCGCACGATCTCGGCGCGCAGCTGCTGCTTCGTGCCCACGAAGAGCACGTCGGCGCCGCTGGCGACGATCTCGCGCAGGAAATGCTTGGCTCGCAGGATGCCGCGAATGGTCTCACGCAAGTCGATCACGTGGATCCGGTTGCGGGACTCGAAGATGTATTGCTCCATCTTCGGATTCCAACGGCTGACGCGGCAGCCGATGTGGGCTCCGGCTTCGATGAGTGCCTCGACGGTGAGTGCGGACATGCGGATGAATCGGAAACGGAATGGGCGGGCCGATGGGACCGCCTCCCGATCCTGTGTGGGCGAAAGGCCAACACCGGTATGGGGCGGAACAGAATAGCCGGGGCCGCCTCTAGGGTCAATCCAGGCAGGAGTTTGGTATCAGCAAGATCCTAGTCGTGATAATCTTGAGCAAACCATGCCCGGCTCCCCCGGCGCAGCCGAGGCGGGACGACCGGTCCTCGCCTTGCTCAACCACCGCGGCGAGCGGCTGGCGTCCACGATCGCCTGGCTGCAGGAGCGGGGTTGGGAGGTACGCACCGCGGGCCATCTTGCCGAAAGTCGCGCACTCCTTGGCTCTCCCGTCGTGCGCGCCGCGTTGGTCTACCCTCTCACCCTGCTCCGTGAGGGGGCGGAATGGCGCACCCTGGCGGAAGGGCTCAGCCCCCATCGCGCCATTCCTTGGATGGTCGTGCCCTGGACCGATGCGCCGCATGCGGCAGTTGCGCAACTTCTGGATCACACTCCCGCGCTTGCGGACTGGGTGCGTGACTCCTCGGACTGGCCCGAACTTGAAGGCCGGTTGAAACGGCTCTGTTCGCTCCAAGAGCAGCGCGCGGTCTTGCAGCAGCGGGTCTCCGAATTGGAAAGCCAACTCGTGCTCGACCACAAGACCGGGCTCGCGAACGATCGGCATTTCCGCGACCGGCTACGGGTGGAGTTCGAGCGCGCACAGCGCCACAAGGTCCCGGCCACCTTGCTGATGTTGGATCTGGACTTCTTCAAGCAGATCAACGATTCACACTCCTACGAATATGGAGACGCGGTGCTCATGGCGGTGAGCGACACACTGCGTGCTTGCGTGCGCTCGATTGACATTCCGGCGCGGATCGGCGGCGATGAATTCGCCGTGATTCTGCCGAGCACCTCCCCGCGCGAGGCGGCGGTGGTCGCGCACCGCATCCGCAACGCCCTCCTCGACGCTGCTGTCGGGCTGGAGGCGCGGCGCCTCTCGCTTGCGGCCTCTCAGGGCCTCGCCACGGTCGAAAGTGGGCAGCCACGAGACGTCCGCCAGTGGCTGCTGCAGGCCAACGAAGCGCTGAAAGCGGCCAAGCAGAGCGGCAGGGACCGGGTGATGTTCTGGGACGCCGCGCGGCATGAATCTGCCGAAGTTCCGTCGATTCCCGTGCAACCCGCCCGTGGCGCTGAGCAGTAGAGTAGATCCATGCGCACTCTGATGAACCGCGTTTCGCGCGGGAGTTGGGCGGCGGTGCTGGTTCTCACCTTCGCGCCCAGCGGCGTGATCGCGCAGGAACCGGTGTCGGCCGCAACTCCCGCACCGGAGTTCCAATCCGAATTCGAGGGATTGAGGAAAGAATTCGATCAGGCTCTGCGGGCCTTCTACCAGTCCTATTCGGAACTCAAAACCGACGAAGAGCGCAAGACCCTTTGGGCCGATCCGGTTCGCAATCCGAAACTCGCCTTCGCGCCGCGCTTCCGTGCCTTCGCCGCGCG
>CAZCXL010000388.1:0-2462 GCA_964502625.1 uncultured Planctomycetales bacterium
AGGCGCGCAAGGAGGCGCGCCAGACTCCGCCCTCCCAATCTGGAGGTGAGCCCGCTTCCTCGATGCAATAGTGGCGCACGCGCCCGTAAATTTTTTCCTCAATCCAATGCGCCGCACCGGAATCGAACCATCCGCCCGCTTGATCGCCGATCCATTCCTCGTCCCAGACGTTCGACTGCATCATGTGGACGAGGTTGTGCACTCCCAAAGACAGCAGGGTCCAGTACTCATCCTGAAAGGTTTGATCGCTCGTGCATACCGAGAACAACGGCTTGCGTCCGAGCAATTTGTAGTCGCCCACCGAGCCGGACTTCAGAATTTCCCGCATCACGGTGGCATGCGCAGCGGGCTTCTGCCAGAACCAAAGCCGCATTGGGGCACGGAAATCCTTTTCGCGGTCGATGCCGTACTGCGCACAGAGCAATTGCGCAGCCTGTTCGCCGTCGCGCGCCAGGAAATGCAGGAAACGATGCCCACTCACCCTCTTCTTTCCATCTTTCAACTCCCCGATCTCGGCGGCATAGTGCACGTTAGGCGCTTCGATGCGGAGCACCTTGCGCTCGAGCACGGTCTCGGCCGGATGAACGGTCTCCGCAGCGAGCCAGGCGGACATTTCCGCGCGGCGTGATTCCATCAGCGCAGTTTCGGGGCCGCCTTCGCACTTCAGGCAATCCACGCGCAGAGAACCCCCGCAGTCCGGGCATGCGGCAGCTTCAGAGCAGTAGACCGCAGCCTCGAGGTCCCGCAAATCCGCGTCGTGCTTCGGACAATCCAGCACTCCGCGCTGTTTGCAGGAGCGGCATCCGGTGAGCGCAGCAGCCTCTTGCGCAGGCAGGAGTGGCGTTGGCGAGAGTGCAAACAGCAGGAGGCAAGCGAGCATCAATTCTTCTGCTCGCCGTCAGTCGCGGCAGTCGCGGGGAAAAAGCGCTCGCGCCGGACCGAGTCTCCGCACACGCGCGCCACGTCATCTCCGATGGCAGAAAGCGGGCTATCCGTGCCGAGCACCGCCACCACTCGGCTCGCGACCTCGCGGGTCTCTGCATCCGCCGCCGCATTCTGCGCGACTGCTTCCGCCAGCGTCGAGAATGCTCCTTGGCTGGCCAAGGCAAGACCCAGCAGCGCTGCCTGGACCTCATGCGCAACGCCGCTGGCGCAGGTGGCGCGCAGGATCTCGGCCGCGTCGGCTTCGGCCGCGTGCCAGCCGAGTCCAAAGGTCGCATTGAGCCGCATGGTCGCGTCCTTGGACTTCAACTCGGCCAGCACCTTCTTGCGGGAGCTGGAGTCCGCTCGCCCGCAGGAGGCGAGCGCCCTCAAGAAGTCGCGCTCCACTTGCGGGTCCTTCTCTGCGCCGAGCGCCTTCTTCACGTCCTTGAGAGAGTCCGCCGCGGCAAGCTGCTCGAGCGCCACCGCCACCTCAGTGCGCATCAAAGGATCCGGATCTTCGATCACTTCGACGACCGCGCGCCAGAACGACGGCGGAGAAATCACGCCAATGCGGTGCACGAGAGCACGGCGCATGGCTTGGAGGCCGGCGAGAAAATCGCCGGTGTCGTCACGACGGCCGCCGCCGCGCACGTTGAATCCTTTCAACTCATCACGGATCGCGTCTACCGCGTCTGGATGATCCGTGCCCAGCAGTTTGAGCAGCAGATCCACCCGTTCCCGCCCGAACAAAATCTTCTTGAGTGCCGAGAGCGTTTCCTCAAGCTCCTGCTCCGTGAGCGGACGCACGGCGTCGTCTCCACCGGTGACTCCGTCCACCACGAGTCTGCGCGGTGCCTTCGCATTGGAGGGCATCTTCACCTCGGACTTCGGATCCAACTTGTGCATGGCCGTGACGAAGCACCAGATGAGTTCTTCAGCGCGCACTTCATACGCGACCGAAAGCAGAACTTTGCCAGTCCCGTCCAGCCAGACGTGTTGCGGCGCGATGACCTCGCCGTTGAGGCCTGCCTTCAGCACCGCCTCACGCGCGCGAATGTCCACCTTCTGATGTTCCGCGCATTCCAAACCCGCGAAGCGACTGCATTCTTTCCCAGCACTGGAGTGGCTGAAGCGCGAGGCGAGCAGATTCACGCTGAGCGCCGCATACTCGACCACGGCCTTGTCGCCGTAAGTCTTGGAGGCGAGGGTGTCGTTGGCCTTCTCGCCGTCCATGTTCACCGCCAAGAAGATCACCCTCTTCTCCGCCGCGGCCCGCTCAAAGGCCTTCGGATAGTCCTTCTCCCAGACGATTCCGTCTCCTGCAGCAGGCGCGGGAGAACTGCCAGGAACGGCCACGAGGCCGAGGGCGAGGAGGAGCGAAATGCGCGGCGGAAGCATCGGAATGGGAAACCCTCTGGAAGGCCTCTGGTTCCATGCTACATTCCTGACGGATGGACACGCTTCAAGAAGCAGGGGCCGGCGAGGCCCAAACTGGTCACTCCAACACGGTCACGGAGGGAATCCGGGTGCGGGTGGGT
>CAZCXL010000389.1:0-2461 GCA_964502625.1 uncultured Planctomycetales bacterium
CGCGAATCGGCACCATGCGAAAGCGCACCGTGGTGCCCGGAATCACTTCCTCATAGGACTGCATCGAGTCCGGACCGTCCGCGCTCGCGCCCTCCACCGCGAACGGCGGCGGAAAGCCGGCCGGCGGGGTCGGGTACTTCGGAACTGCGGCTTCTTGGCAGAGGGCGGCGGCGAGGAAGAGCGCGAACGTCATGGGACCCTTGCCCATGATAGGCGCGATGCCGCAGCCGGTCAGCCGCCGAGCTGGGCTTCGAAGAAAGCCAGCACGCGCGGTGCATAAGACGCGTTGAGTTGGTGCCCGCCGTGAATCATGTCGAACTGAACCATGAGTTCGATGGGTCGGAACTCCTCTTCCTGCGTCCAAATGTGCAGATCTTCGTAGGCGATCTTTTCGCGCATGATCCGTCCGAAGCCCGCCGCCCCGGTGGCAATGAAGTTTCCGTCTTGGTCCAGGACGCCAGTACTCTGCATTTTCGCGTAGGTTTCGCGGGCGAGGTCGTCGTCCATGCCGAGCCGCTCCACCAAGTGCTCGATGCGTAGCGGCGCGGACTCCACGAGGTAGAGCTTCGCGGGGGCACCGAGATCTTCCAAGAGTTTGCGCGCCTCGCGGGCTTCGTCGGCGGCAGTGCGCATTTGCCAATCATGTGCGCCGACCACCCAGACCACGGGCGCCGGATGCGCTTGGAGGATTTGCTTCCGGCCCGGGCCGCAGAAACTCGCGGCAGCTTTCCAACCGAGCACAGCCGTCGCGCTCGCGGCGAAGGTGCCGCCGTTTCCGGTGCCAAAGGCGAAACAAGGAACGTCCTTGCCCACCACGCCGGCTTCCATCAGCGCCGCGCGCGCCAGGAGCGCGTTACGCATGTCTTCGTTTTGCTCAAGCTGCTCCTCTTTGCCGTTCCAGCGCGGCGTTTCCTCGGAGCCGGGCCTCCAAGCCTCGATGGCCATGCTGCTGAAGGCCGCCACCGCATATCCGTGATGTACGAGCGTGAGCGCAAAGTTGTGAACTTCCGCGAGTTTGAAGGCATCGAAGTTCGAATCGGAATCGTGAAAGAAAAAGGCTAGTGCGCGAGCGGGGCGAGCTTCGGGAGCCAAGAACTGCAAGTCCTTCGTCGTGGTCACTCCCGTGAACGAGAGGGTTTCCTTGCGGATCGCCACGTCGGCGACGCGTGCCTGCAGTCGCGGATCTGCAAGGCCGGCCTCAGGAACGGTGAGCACCGCATACCATGAAGTCTTCTCATTCAGATACTGGGCTGCCGGTCCTTCCCAGCCCAGAAACACTTGATCGGCGGGTCTCAGATGCGCCCAAACGCGAATCTGCGTGCCCGGGGTCAGCGGACGCTCTTGCGCGTAGCCGCCTTCGATCACGAGCGCGGCCGGGCGCTCGGCGCCGGCTTCCTGGGCCGCGCGAGGCGGCGAACAGACGAGGGTGAGAAGGATGGTCAGCATCAGAAACTCCAGCCTGAACGGTTTACGGCTGCGCGGGGAGCGCTGCTGTAGGAATCTGCTCCGCCAGGCGCTGCGTGGCTTGGGAACGAACACGGCCGACCTTTTTCAAGGCCGGCCGCGACGCGATTTTGGCTCCCCGAGTAGGACTTGAACCTACGACCCATTGATTAACAGTCAATTGCTCTACCGACTGAGCTATCGGGGATTTGGACTCGTAACTGCCCCTCCATTAAAGACTTAGGACCGATTCGAGTCAGCCTGGATCCTGCGCACTCAGCGTATTTGCCGGGAATTTGCCGGCAGGCCGCGGGGATTGCACGATTCAGGGGATGGGATCTTACAGCCGCCTTCCGCACCTGTGGAGAAGCCCGAACGGCTACCTCTATATCGTCCATTCTGACCGCGGACAATGGCGCCGCAAATCCACGAAAACACGCAAGATGGCAGCGGCTCAGGAGCAGCTTCGGGAGTTCCTTAAAGACGGCGGACCGCGGCTCGCTGTGGGTGCGCGCAGGTCGTTCGCCGAGCATCTCGTTGAGTGGATCGAGGACCGTGGCGCGGAGCATGTTGCGCTCACTCGGAACACGGTGAGCTCCTACCGCCTGACGGTCCGCCGCGTCACAGATTCGCCGCTCGGCCGGCTGCGCGCCGACGAGGTCACTGCCCAAGATATCCGAGACCACCTGAAGCGACTCCGCGCAGCGCACGTGCCCGCGAGCGCCCTATCCCGGGAGCTCCAGCATCTCCGGATGATCTTCCGCTGGTTGCGTCGGCGTGAGTACGTCCGGGACAACCCGGCCGAGATCGTCGATGGTCCGAAGGTGGCGCGTGGGCGCCGGCCGGCGGTGACACCGGAGCAGTTCGTCGCGCTGCGCGCCGCCGCCTTCGCTGACCTCGAGGCGGCCGAGACCGAGATGGACCGTCGTGAGGCGCAGCTCCTCCTCGACCTGCTCGACGTGCTCTGGCTGTCGGGGTTGCGCTCGATCGAGGCTGTGCGGCTGCAGTGGCGAGACGT
>CAZCXL010000390.1:0-2458 GCA_964502625.1 uncultured Planctomycetales bacterium
AATCCACCGGGAACACTCACACGCGCCCACGGCTCACGCACTTCCAACACCAGCACGGGAGTGCCGGGAGCCAACTCCACGACGCCGGGACTCTTCGTATCGAAAAATGCGCGCGCTGTGACGGGCGTTGTCGCCACGTGAGCAAATCGCGGCGCAGGCTCCTGGACCAGGCTCGGGAGTGCGACGAGTGAGATCAGCCAGGCGAGGGGGAAGAGCATGGGTGGCCCCAGTCTCGCAAGCGGGGACGGGCGGCGCAACGCTGCTGCACAAGCCCGCCTCCGGTCCGGAGGGGCGCGGGATATGCTCCCTGCCTACGTCCTCCATGATCGAAAGCCTCCTTGCCGCCGCCGCGCTTCTCGCTGGCCTGCTCCTGGGATGGTTCCTCGCCCAACGCAATACAGCGCCGCTCACCGCGCGCTTGCACGAAGCCGAGCGCCAGCTCGCCGACGCGCGTGCCCGCGCCGAGGAGAAGGATCTGGCCATGGCGCAGCAGCGGCGAACTGCAGATGAGTTGCGCCAGGAATTGGACCGTTCCTTCCATGTGCTCGCCGCAGCCGCGCTCAAGCAGAGCTCCGACCATTTGCTCACGATGGCGAGCGAGCGCTTCGCGCCCTTCAACAAGCAACTCGCCGACCTCAAGGCAGCCACCGACGCCCTCGAATCGCGGCGCGCCGAAGCTTACGGCTCACTCTCGCGCCAACTGCTGGAGTTGAAGAGCAGCGCCTCGGAGTTGAAGAGCCAAAGCGAACGCCTCTCCTCGGCTCTACGTGGTTCGACGCAGGCGCGCGGACGCTGGGGTGAATCCACACTGCTCCGTCTGGTCGAACTCGCCGGCATGCAGGAGCACTGCGACTTCGACACGCAGACCACCACCACCACGGGCCAGCGCCCGGATTTGGTGGTGCGATTGCCGGGTAAGGGCGCGATTCCGGTGGACGCGAAGGTTCCGCTCGCGGCTTACCTCGACGCAGAGACTGCGGCCGACGATGACGCGCGCCGCGCCCGCTTCGCGCAGCATGCGGCGGACCTCAAGAACCACGTGCGTGAACTGGCGCGGCGCGACTACGCCAAAGACCTCGGCGGACAGGTGGACTTCACGGTGCTCTTCGTGCCCGGCGAACCCTTCCTCGCGGCCGGCTTCATGGCCGACCCTGATCTCTTCGACTGGGCGCTCGCGCAGCGTGTCCTGATCGCGAGCCCGGTCACGCTGCTGGCTTTGCTCCGCACCGTGCGCCTGAACTGGGACAAGTTGACCGTGGAGAAGAATGCGCAGGAGATCCGCGACGTCGCGCTGAAATTGTTCGAGAGCGTGCGCGTGTTCGCCGCGCACTTCGAACGCACCGGTGCGGGCTTGGGCAAGGCTGTCGAGGCCTACAACGCCGCCGTGGGATCTTTCGAGCGCAACGTGATGCCGAAGGGACGCAAACTCTCGGAGTTGCGCGTGGGCGAATCAGAAGCCCTGCCGGAACTCGGCGAAATGGATCAGTCACTGCGCACGCTAGCGCCGCTCGAGCAAGAATCGGAGTGAGCGGCTAGGCCGCGCGTCGCGCGTTCCACTTCGGCGGCTTTTTCCACCACGTCTGAAAGCGGCCGAGGAATCCCTCCGGGAACGCAGTGTTCAGGAGTTTTTCCACCTCTTCTGGGGGCAGCACCGGACGACCGCCTTGAGGATTGTTCTCCTGATAGGCCTTGCTCAGGAGTGGAACGAACTGCGCGAAGGCTTCTGGCTCGGCGTCCAGGCAGTAGGTGGCGAAGGCGAAGGACAACAGAGCGCGCTCGTGCTCGAAGGGCCGCGCCGGATAGTCAAAGAGCGTGCGCAAATCTTCGGCTCCGGCCACGATCTCTTGCGTGGGCTTGCCGCGCCAATCACTATGGGATTTTGCGAACACAAATCCTTCCCTGTACCAATAGGCCCAGACTTCGCCCCAAGCACCGTCTTCGCCCGCACAGGCGAGTCCTTCGGTCAGCCAAAGCGGCAAGGCGCCGTATCGGCGCCACATCTCCAAGTGCACGAAGGAATGCGCGATCGAGTGGTCCGGACGGGCTTCCTTCTGCACGGCCGCGTCGTGAAAGTAGACGGTGAGCGGAGGCGCGTAGAGCGTGAAGCCGGTCGTGGATTTCGAACTCTCCATGAAGGCTTGCTGCGCAGGGGCCGTTGCGGCGACAAGATTGCAGAGTTCATGGTAAGCCTCGGCGTTCCGGAGCATCACGCCGGTGAGTTGCGCAGCTGCGGGATCTTCCGGTGCGCCGAAGGCGCGGTCCATCCGCGCCAGAAGACCGACGCTGCGCTTCGAGGCTTCGCGTGCGTCTCCTGAGGAGAAGTCGGACCAGAGGAGAAGGCGACCGTCTGAGGAATCCAGCAGTTTCACCTTGGCCTGCTCCTGACACCACAGCGCCACAGCCGCTTGAATGGCCGCTGCTTCCGAGGCGACCTGCTGGTCCACCGTGGGCTTCGGCA
>CAZCXL010000391.1:0-2455 GCA_964502625.1 uncultured Planctomycetales bacterium
GCGAGCGGGCCCCGGATGGCCACTGCAACGAGCGGAGAGGCGGTCATGAACCCGACCAAACCCTCGTAGAAGGGCTTCCCGACGTGTTCGGCGTAGTGGCGGGCCGCCAAGTCGCGGCTCATGGTCATCAATTTCAGGCCCACGAGTTGGAATCCCTTCTCTTCGAAGCGAGTCAAAACACGGCCGACCAGGCCTCGATGGAGGGCGTCGGGTTTGCAGAGGACGAGGGTCGTTTCCATGGTTCTGTTCACGCGTGCGATCGGAAAGAATAGCGAGCCCGTCGGAGATGCGGAAATCGCGGATTTACGGTTGTCCAGCAGGCCTGCGAGAACCTAGAATATTTCGCGCTGGATTCTTCGGGTGTTGTGCAAAGACTGAATGGTCTGCAACGGCCCACAGAATCCAGATTCCGAGTTCTTTCCTTCTCGACGGAACCTCGACATGAGCTCCCCCGAACCGCCCGATGAGCGGCCGGAACCGCCGCTGGCCATGTCCGCGATCGGGTGGGAGTTTGCTCTCGGCATTCTGCTGCTCGGTTTCTTCGGCTGGCTCGCCGACGGGCAACTGGGATGGCGCGATGCCTTCCCTGTTCTCACGGTCCTGGGCATTTTTGCCGGCTTCGGCTGGGGTATCTGGCGCTTACTGCGCCGTTTGAACCCCCGCGATCCGCCGTCTAGCGACTGATTCATGCGCTTGCTCCTCCCGCTCGGCCTCGCTGGCCTGCTCCTCCTGCCGCTGCTCCCCGCGAATGATCGCGTGGGCGCCGCGATCGGTTGGATCTCCGGCTTGGTGCTTGCGGCGCTGAGCCTCAGGGCACGGATGCAGGCGCTGGCCAGCAATGGCTCTCCCTTGCCGGCCTTGGTGGGGGGCTTCCTGGGTCGACTGGGCCTGCTCCTTGGGGGCACTCTGCTGAGTCAATCCCTCGCTCTCTGGTCTTCCGTCGGATTCCTCGTGGCCTGTGCCCTCGCCATCTTGTTCGGCGAGGCCCTGGCCTTCTACCGGCTCCATCGCGCCGGACGCATTTCCTCCTCTGTCTCTGCTTGAGTCACGTGCTGACCCTCCTCGCTCTGCAAGAACACGCCGCCCCGGAAGGCGGCGGGGGAGACGTATTCCAGCACCTGTTTGAGCACGTGGTGCCGCATCCGATCGGTTCAGTGCTCGGCGTGACGATCTTCAACCTCCAGATCGTGCAGATCCTGGCCATGGCGTTGGTCTTTCTGATTTTCGCGAGAGTGCCGGCGGCCATCCGGAACGGTAGCGGTGGCCGTCTTTCGCGAACTGCAGCGGGAACAGTGGCCTGGCTGCGCGACACCGTGGTTTATCCCAATCTGGGACCGGAAGCGGGGCGCAAAATGCTCCCGTACTTCTGCTCCTTGTTTTTCTTCATCATGTTCATGAACCTGCTGGGATTGGTGCCCTCCAGCAACACGCCGACGGGAAGCGTGTACGTGACGGGCGCCCTGGCGATCATCACTCTGCTCATGATGCTGCTCGGCGGCATGTTCGTGCAGGGGCCGGTGAAGTTTTGGCGGAACCTCGTTCCGCACGGCGTGCCGCTGTGGCTTGCGCCGCTCCTGTTCGTGCTCGAGGTCATGGGCCTGTTCATCAAGCCCTTCGCCCTCACCATGCGGCTCATGGGCAACATGGTGGGCGGCCACCTGGCACTGCTGGCATTCTTGGGCCTGCTGCTCTACTTCGGGCAGTCCAGCGCCACCACCGGATTCGCGCTGAGTCCGGTCGTGGTCGGCCTTTCCGTTTTCATGATGCTCATTGAGGGCTTTGTGGCCCTCCTACAGGCCTACGTGTTCACCATTCTGTCGGTGATCTTCGTGGGCATGTGCTTGCACCCGCACCACTAGACGATCCAATCCAAAGAGATGTACGCGATTCTCACTGAAACTGCCGCCGTCCTTCAAGAAGGTAAGGCGGTCATCGAAGTCTCCCTCGCCAACGCCGCCATCGGCGCGGGCCTTGCCGTCGTCGGCGCCGGAATCGGCATCGGCTTGATCGGCGGCGCCGCCGGTCTCGGCATTGCGCGTCAACCCGAAGCCTCCGCCGACATCAAGGGCAACGCCTTGCTGCTCGCGGTGCTCGTCGAAGGCGCTGCGATCATCGCGATCGTGGTCGCGCTGCTGTTCTGGCTCCGTCAGTAAACACTTGGTGT
This sequence comes from uncultured Planctomycetales bacterium, assembly GCA_964502625.1. Lineage (GTDB taxonomy): Bacteria > Planctomycetota > UBA1135 > UBA1135 > UBA1135 > JAQBVK01. The sequence goes on from CAZCXL010000391.1 coordinate 2,165, forward strand.
GGGAGGCGGGCGTTCCTTTCGGGGAGCGCCCGCAAGCCGCATCCTTCCTGAACCCCACCCACGCACCATGCACGCGTCCCTGCTCCTCGCTTCCTCCTCTGGGGGCCTCTGGATCTTTGATGGATCCTTTTGGCCGAACCTGCTCTGGACGCTGCTGATCTTCGGCATCGCGCTGCCGCTGCTTTGGAAACTGATCTTCCGCCCGATCGCCACGGCGATGGAGGCTCGCGAGAATGGAGTGCGAGCGTCCGCCATGGCCGCGGAGCAGGCGCGCGCGGAAACGGAACGGCT
>CAZCXL010000392.1:0-2437 GCA_964502625.1 uncultured Planctomycetales bacterium
CACAGTGGGACGACACGCTCCTCGGCCTCGCCACGCTGCTCGGGCTCTTGATCTGGAATCGCTGGATTCGGCGCATTCCGGCGCCGCTTGCCATTCTGGCGCTGGCCACGGCAGCCGCTGCCACGCTGAGCGCTTACCTTCCGGGCTTCGCAGTCGAGACGATCGGTAGCCGCTTCGGCGGCATTCCGCGCAGTCTTCCCTCGCTCGCGCTTCCGTGGAATCTTCCTGGACCCGGCGGCGAGCCACTGGGTCTTTCGGTGGGTCTACTGCGTGAGTTGATCGGGCCGGCCTTCGCGATCGCGCTGCTCGCCGCCATTGAATCCCTGTTGTGCGCCGTGGTTGCGGATGGCATGGCCGGCACTCGACACGATTCGGACAGCGAGCTCGTGGGCCTCGGCATCGCGAACGTGATTGCTCCGTTTGCGGGCGGCATTCCCGCAACCGCGGCAGTGGCGCGCACCGCAACCAACGTGCGCGTGGGTGGCGCGTCGCCCTTCGCAGCCGTATTTCATGCCTTGTTCGTGCTCGCGGCGATGCTGATCCTCGCTCCGTGGCTGAGTCATCTTCCGCTAGCCTCGCTCGCTGCCCTGCTGCTAGTGGTTGCGTGGAACATGAGCGACGCGCGGCACCTCGTGACCATGGCCCGCGAGGCCTACAACAGCGATCGCCTCGTCCTCGCGAGTTGCTTCGTGCTGACGGTGGCCTTCGACATGACCATCGCGGTCGTTGCGGGAGTTCTGCTCGCCTTCCTGCTCTTCGTGCGCAGAATGGTGGACCTCACGGGCACTCAACTGCTCACCGAAGAGGACGCCACTCCTGGGAAACGCCCTCCGCCGGGGGTGACGGTGTACACCGTCGCCGGCCCGTTGTTCTTTGGCGCGGCGGAAAAGGCCATGTCTACTCTGCGCCGCCTGCCGCGCACCGTGCGCGTGATCGTGGTAGATCTTTCGCGTGTTCCCACGATGGATTACACCGGCTTCGTCGCGCTCGACTCTGCGTCACGCCACCTGCAGCGCCACGGAGTGAAGGTCGTGCTCGCCGGCGTGCACTTACAACTGCAGTCCGTGCTTCACCGCATGCGTTGGCAAGAGAAACATCCAGAGGCTCCGGTGACGGCTGAACCCGGCGTCGAAGCCGCGCAACGCTACGCAGAGACTGGCGGAAGCGAAGCGCCCCGCTCCTGAGCGCTCAGGCAACGAGTGGCACGCCACAGCGCGGGCAGTTCTGTACCACGTTCTGCAGCGGCGGCGGCACCTTCACCACCGCGCCGCAGCCACCGCACTTGCGGATGTGCCAGCCGCCGGCGGTGAGCAAGGCCTCGCTTGCGGCGCGGACGCGGGCACGCGGTGCTTGCGCCACTGCGGCCGCAACTCCGCCAGCCACCGCCGAACGGGCCGCCATGCCGGAATCCTCGGGCTGTGTGCGTAGCAGACGGTTGCCGGTCACGCCTTCATAGGCGCGCAAGTAGTCCGCAACGCCAGCGCCGCCACCCATGGAGCGCAGCACCTTCACGCGCAACTCCACCGGTGGATGGGTGGAGAACCAGGAACCTCGGCCGCCGTGCGCCGCGAGTGCACCCGGATGCACCGGCGGCATGATGTACATCGGTGCGGTCACGCGCGATTGATCGCGCTGCGCTAAGTGCGTGCCCGAGATCTTCTCGAGCGCGCTCGCGAGGCCTTCCGGGTAGCGCGAGAAGCGTGCACCGCTGGCGTCCGCAAGAAACTCGCGGCGCCGCGAGAGCGCAAAGTACATCAATTGCGCGAAAATCGGCGCCAGCACCAGCAGCAGAACCGCCGCGATCGCGAGGACGCCGTTGCCATTGCGGTTGGAAGAGCGGGAACGAGGAGCGCCACCGTAGAACATCGCGCGCCGACCGACGTCGGCGAGCAGCGCGATTGCGCCGACCATCACGCCCGCCGTGACGATCAAGGCGACGTCGCGGTTCTTGATGTGTCCGAGTTCGTGCGCGACGACGCCTTGCAACTCGTTCCGATCCAGCATTCCCAACAGTCCGGTCGTCACCGCCACCGCCGCCTTCTCTTGCTTGCGCCCCGTGGCGAAGGCATTGGGCGCAGGATCCTCCACGATGAAAACCCGCGGCATCTTGGGCAGCGCAGCCGCAATGCTCATTTCTTCCACCACGTTCCAGAGCAGCGGATGGTCCGTGGACTGGATTTCCTGCGCCTTGCTCATCCCTAGGAGCACGTCATCGCCGTTCGCCACGGCCACCGTCCACAGAATCAGCCACACCAGCAGGGCGGCGGCCACGCCGAGCGCCAAACCGGCCTCGTCGCCGAGCAGCATGCCCAGCGATGCTCCCACGGCGCCAAGCAGTATGCCCATGCCGGCCACGACGAAGGCGCTCCGAACTCGGTTCGAACGGATCTGCTCCCACATGGTGCTGGGCCCGGCGGGTTAGAACTGGACTTTCGGG
>CAZCXL010000393.1:0-2433 GCA_964502625.1 uncultured Planctomycetales bacterium
GAACTGCCGTTCCGGCCGGATCAAGCCCTGCAAACGCGGCTCGACAATCTCTCCGTGATCGCGCTGCCCGCAGCCGCCTTCCTGACCGCCCTCTTCCTGTTCTGGCGCCGACGTCGTTGAGTTCTTCCCGCCTGCTTCTGATCTTGCTCGTGCTCGCGGCGGCCGCCGTTGGGCTGTGGTTCACCCTCGACGCGCTCGACGAGGTACCGCAACTCCCGGGACAGGATGCCTTACCCGCGCTGGCCGAGAACTCGCTGCTGCAATTGGAGCCGTCGGAGTTGCAACGCCTCACGCTCGACTGGCCGCGCCTGAACCAGACCTTGCAACTTGAGCGCGGTGAAGACGGCGTGTGGCGAATGACCGAGCCTTTCTTCGATTGGGCTGAGCCAGCTGTCGTGCTTTCGGCCTTCAACGCGCTCTATTCTCAAGACTGGGGCGATGCGCAGCCGGACTGGGCGCAGCAGTCGGAAGCCGCGCTCGGCCTGGAGCCCGCAGAGTTTGCCGTGGAAGTGCGCACGCGCGCGCAGAAGTCCCTCGTGCTGCGGATTGGCGCGGGTGATTTCGCAGGGCGCTGGCGCGTCGCGGAATTGAACGGCCGCCGCATCCGCGTCGGAGAGAGCGTGGTGAGTCCTTTGGCACGCGGCATCGATGACTGGCGCGATCACCGGCTGCAGCCGCTGGCGCCACCCGCCGTCGCGCGACTTCGTTGGACTGCCGCCGATGGGTCAGTGTTAGCGCTGACCCGGCGCGAGAACCGTTGGCAGGTCGTGGAACCTTACGACGCGCCGCTCGATGAGCGGCAGGCGGGATTCGTGGAACGCATGCTGGGGGCCCGCGCGCAGCAGTTGCGGCGTGAATCCTGGGACGAGCGTCCGCTCAGAGGTGAGCGTCTCGGACTCTTGGCGCTGGACGGCGCGAACGCACACTTCCAACTTGAACTCTTCACGGATGGAGTTCGCACGAGTCACCGCGATTATCCCATGGAGTGGGCTGCCGATGACTTCGCGCTGCTCTTCCGGGATCCCGAGTTGCTGCGCAGTCCACAACTGCTCGCGTTCGACCCAGGCACCGTGGCTTCGATCTTGACCGAGCGCGGTGAGCAGTCAGCCATCTTCCGACGCGCGTCCGGTGGCTGGTCGCTGGAAGGCCACGGCCAGCTCGGCGCCGAAGAAGCGGCTTTCCTCGATGCATTGCTCAGTTACGGAGTGCGCATCGAAGCCGTGGATTGGCAGCCACGTCCAGCGGAGCCGCCTTCAGGACGCGTGGCCTACTCGATTTCGCGCACGCCGCAGCCCGGCGCGCCCGCCCTGGTGTGGTGGCGCAGTTCCGATGGCAGCCTGCTCGTGGCCGCCGAAGAAGGCAAGTACGCAACAGTCTCCACCGTGAACTTCGATCTCGCAGTTGCGGATCTGTTCCAGCGCATTGCCGCGCTGCCTGCCGCGCCGCGCTGAAGCCGCGCTCAGGCGCTCCAATGCAGTCGGCCGTTTTCGAGCCGAACGCGGCCCGCAATCAGGTGTTCGAGGGCTTCTGGGTACGCCTCGCACTCGGCCGCGAAAACTTTTTCCGCGATTGCCGCCGAGTCGTCGCCCGGCGTGAGCATGACGGCGGACTGTAGGAGCACGGGTCCACGGTCGTATTCGGCATCGGCGAGGTGCACGGTGCAGCCGCTGTAGCGCGCACCGCTCGCGGCCACCGCTTCGTGAACCTTGGCTCCATAAAATCCGGCTCCACCGAAATCCGGGAGCAGCGCCGGGTGAATGTTGAGCACCCGGCCGGCGAGAGACGGCGGAATCGGAACGAGCGAAAGCCAGCCCGCGAGCAACACCCAGTCGGGGCGCGCCTCCAAAACGGCCTGTTCGAGCAGGCGGTCCCTGCGCTCACGATCCGGATGCGAAGCCTTTCCGATCACGAGACTCGTCAATCCCAGTCGGCGCGCGCGCTCGGCGGCGCCGATGTCGGAGCGCGCAAGCACCACCAACACGATGTGCGCATCCAGTGCGCCCGCAAGAATTCTTCCTTGCAGATTCTCGAGCGTGCGGCCGCCGCCCGAAGCAAGCACCACCAAGCGCGCAGCGCTCACGGCTCGAACTGCCACGGGTTGCCGCCGTCGCTGCACCAAGCGCCCAGCAAGGAGAACTCAGCCGCGAAGGCGGCCGTGCGCTGCCATGCGAGATAACTATCCGCCGCGGCCAGAGCGAAATGCACCTCCGCCAGGGCCTTCAGCGCGTTTTGGTGACGCGGCAGCCACGCGGGTGCGGTCGAGCGCGGCAGAGGATCGCACCAAGCGTTGAGGGCGCGGCCTCGCTCAGCCGCGATCTCTCCAGCGGGCGGTGATCCCGAACGCATCTGCACGCCAGCCAAGGTCTCCCCGAAGAGCAGATGCAGCGCGATGACCGACTCATCCGACACCTCCGGCGGCACAACCGCGCGCAG
>CAZCXL010000394.1:0-2428 GCA_964502625.1 uncultured Planctomycetales bacterium
TGGCGACGATCTTCTCCGGCGTATGCGAGGCGGGCTCCACTCCTCGCAGGCCGAAGAAGTCTTTGACCTGAAGTACTGCGATCACGACCGCGATCCCGCCCGTGAACCCGGCGGTGACCGGGTAGGGAATGAATGTGATTAAACGCCCGAGGCGGGCCAGGCCCAGCCCGATCAGCAACAAGCCAGCCATCAAAGTCGCGACCAGCAAGCCACCGAGGCCATGCTGCACGGTGATCGGGAACAAGATGGCGGCGAAGGCCGCAGTCGGACCGGTGACATTCAGGCGCGAGCCGCCGAGCAGGGCGGTGATTCCGCCGGCGAGAAAACAAGTCACGAGGCCGCTGGCAGGAGGAGCGCCCGCGGCGATCGCCAACGCCATCGAGAGCGGCAGAGCGACCAATCCCACGGCGACGCCCGCCATGAGATCGGCGCGCAAGTTTGCGCGTGAATAGCCTTGCGCAAAGACCTCGCGGATGGCCGAGCCGAGCATGCGCGCCGAGGATAGAAGTTGATGCGGCGTGTTACAACAGAACGGCTTGCGTCGTCTCCTGCCCCTGCTCGCCGGGCCTTGCTTGCTGGCGCTGCTCGCTGCGGCAGGCGGCGGTACCGAGAAGGCCGCTCCGCAGCGTGCGGTGGAGCCGGTGGACTTCACGCGGGAGGTGCAGCCCTTGCTGGCAGAGCGCTGCTTGCGTTGCCACGGCATGGACAAGCACGAGAACGAGGTGCGGCTCGATCAGCGTGAGTCCTTGCTGCGCGAGCGAGACGGTTGGGCGGTCGTGGTGCCGGGGAGCCTGGCGGGAAGCGAACTCTGGTACCGCGTCGCGGAGGCCGACGAGGACGAGCGGATGCCGCCTGCCGACTCAGGACCGCCTCTGACCGCTGAACAGAAGGATTTGCTGCGGCGCTGGATCGAGGAGGGCGCGGAGTGGAAGGAGCACTGGTCTTTCGAGCCCGCGCGCGTGCCGGAGTTGCCCGAAGTACGCGACATGCAATGGCCGCTGCAAGATCTGGATCGCTTCATTTTGGCCCGGCTTGAGGCGGCCGGAGTGCGGCCTGCGGAAGAAACGGATCGGGCATCCTGGCTGCGGCGGGCCACGGTATTTCTCACGGGCCTCCCGCCGACTCCAGAGGAACTCGACGCTTTCCTCGCGGATGGGAATCCAGAGGCCTTCGAGCGCGTCGCCGACCGCCTGCTCGCCTCGCCGCGCTACGGCGAGAAATGGGCGCGCCACTGGCTGGATCTCGTGCGCTATGCCGAGACGCGCGGCCACGAGTTCGACTTTCGCATCCCGAACGCGTTTGAGTACCGCGATTGGGTGGTGCGCGCCCTGAACGCGGATCTTCCCTACGACCAGTTTCTCACCGAGCAGATCGCAGGAGACCTGCTGGAGCCCCCGCGACTCGATCCGCTCACGGGAGCGAACGAGTCCATCATCGGCACTGGCTTTTGGTGGCTCGGTGAGGAAGTGCATTCGCCGGTGGATCTGCGGCAGGATCAAGCCGATCGCACGGCCAATAAAGTGGACGTGTTCGGCAAAGCCATGCTCGGCCTCACCTTTGCCTGTGCGCGCTGCCACGACCACAAGTTCGATCCGATTCCGACGACGGACTTCTACGCGCTTGCCGGAATCGTGCAGTCCACTTCGTATCGCGACGCGCGCTTCGAATCCCTCGATCGCGAGGCCGAGGTGCGCGCGGAGTTGGAGCGACAGGTGGCGGTGGACGGCGAAGCTGCAGTGCTTGATTTTGAGCGCCGGATCGCTTCGAACTTGCGCATGGCTGCCCTGGCTCGTGCGCAAGCCGAGACCATCCGTGCGGAACTCCAGCGGCCGGAAGCGGTGACGGTGTTCGCCGATTTCGAGGGCGAGGCTTGGGATGGTTGGCAACCCGAAGGCTCTGCGTTCGGAGCACGCCCGGTGCACTTGGAGGATCGGTCTGCCTCACAGGGCGAGACTGTGGCAATCGGATCGGGATTCGTGCACACCTTCAACGGACCGAGTGGGCCGAGCGACGAGCTCACCGGCACCTTGAGCAGCGTCACTTTCGAACTTCAGCACGACGAAATGCGCTTCTTGATCTGTGGTGGCAATCAGCCGGGACGCGCCTGCGTGAGCTGCCATATCAAGGATGACGTCCATGACGGCGGATTCGGTCAACAGTGCGAACGCTGCCATGTCGTCAGCGACTGGAAGAAAGTGCGGCGTTAGGCCTGGGCTTGAACACCGGACAAAACATTGAAACACATTGATTTTATTTAATTTTAAATTCCTTTGTCCTTGGATTTGCTTGGCCTAGAATCACCCATGTAAAAAGTGGGCAAATCACGTCATGTCGTTGGCATGGCGCGAATGCGTCCTAAAAGCATCAAATTTTGTAAGCAGGGGGCGGCGTGCGAGGGATTGCGAACAATAAAACCATGATTGAACGG
>CAZCXL010000395.1:0-2417 GCA_964502625.1 uncultured Planctomycetales bacterium
GGATCCGCGTGTGCTGCACCGCACGCTCCGCATCAGAGCGCGACGGTTCAGGAGCCGGTCCCCGAACTGGGTTCGCTCCGCCATGCGCGCGCGGCTTTGCCCGCGCCGGCGCCAGACCGGCCTTGGACCTACTTCGCCCGCTCGATGTCCGCCGAGGAACTCGCCGCCCTCGCGCGCGAGGCTCCCGGAGTACACGTCGTGTCCGGGCTCACGCGCGAACAGGCCCTGGCGCGCGCGGTGGAGGCGCACGGCATTGACGGCTTTTACGCGACGTCGGAATTCATCACACGCGCGGAGAATCTTGCCTGGGTGCAGGCGATGAGCGCGGGCGTGGACGGCTATCTCGGCAACGCCGCACTGATGGAGAACGAAGACATTGTCCTCACCAATCTGCAGGGCGTTTCCGGTCCGGCGATTGCGGACCACGTCTTCGGAATGCTGCTGACCCTCTCGCGCCAATTACGGTTTTACGCGCGAGAGCAAGAGGCTTCGCGTTGGACGCGTGGCGGCAGCGACGGCGGTAGCGCCTTCGCCTTGCAGGGGAAGACTCTGCTCGTGGTCGGCCTCGGCGGCATCGGCACGGAAATCGCGCGACGCGGAGACGGTTTCGGCATGCGCGTGACCGCGACGCGGCGCAGCGACACACCCGGACCCGCGTACCTGGCGCGGCTCGGCCGCTCTGAGGATCTGCTTGCGATGCTGCCCGAGGCAGACGTGGTCGCGATCGCCGTTCCGCTGACCGCGGAAACCCAGGGACTGTTCGACGCTGCCGCCTTCGCGGCGATGAGACCCGGTGCGATCCTCATCAACATCGCCCGGGGCAAGGTGGTGGACACTGCTGCGCTGCTGGATGCATTGCGTTCTGGCCACCTGGGAGGCGCCTGCCTGGATGTCACCGATCCCGAGCCGCTGCCGCCCGACCACCCGTTGTGGCGTGAGGCGAGCGTCTTCATCACTCCGCATGTCGCGAGTGATGCAGAGTTGACCGGCGAGCGCGTGACTGCACTGCTGCGCGAGAACCTGCGCCGTTTCGGCGCCGGTGAGCCACTGTTCAACGTGGTGGACAAGCTTGCCGGCTATTGAGTCGCGCCTGTGCCGCTGTTGGCCACTTCGGATATTCTGGGCGCATGGCGACTTCCAAGCTCAAGACCACTCGGAATGAGCAGAGCGTCGCCGACTACCTGAAGCGGGTCGAGGGCGCGGAGAAGCGTGCCGATGCAGAGGCCCTGGTGCAATTGCTTGAATCCGTCACTGGAGAGAAGCCAAAAATGTGGGGCGACGGCATCGTGGGATTCGGTTCCTATCACTACGTCTACGCCTCGGGCCGCGAAGGGGACTGGATGCTCACCAGCTTCGCCGCGCGCAAACAGCAACTTACGCTCTATCTCATGGGTGGATTCGAGCCGTTCGCAGATCTGCTGCAAAAACTCGGCCCTCACAAGACCTGCACTTGCTGACCTTGCGCAAACTCGTCAAGCAATCTGCGGAGTTCGCCAAGCAGCGACACAAGACATGAATCCTTCCAACTGCGTCATTCCTACCTTGCGCTATCGCGACGCGCATGCCGCCATCGCCTGGTTCAAGGCCGTCTTCGGTTTCGTGGATCGCCTGGTCGTGCCCAATGAGACCGGCGGAGTTCAGCATGCTCAACTCACCTTGGGCGGCGGCATGATCATGCTGGGCACGGCGAACCCCGAGCAACTCCGGTTGCGCGGAATGCAGGCCGATGCCGGAGCCCCAAGTTGCTATCTGATGGTGCGCGACGTGGACGCAACTCACGCGCGCGCCCTCGCGCACGGCGGCCGCGAGATCACGGCACCCGAAGACCAGCATTACGGCGGCCGCCTCTCGCTCGTGGCCGATCCCGAGGGCTACCTCTGGGCGGTGGGGTCCTACGACCCTTGGTTTGAATTGGCCTAGGCTCCCTCAGTCAGCGCGTCGAAAACGCGCACTCCGCTCCAGGTCGCGGACTGCTCGGCGATGAAAGCGAGATGCCGCGGGTGCTTCTGATAGCGGTCGTGTGCCGCGCGGTCGGCGAAGACTGTGAACAGCGCCACGTCGAAGTCGCGGTCGTTGACGGGCCGCACGAGTTCGGAGTCTCGCGGACCGGCGGAGTAGTGAAGCAATCCTTCGTGGCCGGAGAGGTGCTGGTGGCAGGCGGCCACTAAGCGCGCGACCGCCTCCGGGGTGGAGTTGCTGAGTTTGAAAAAGACGGCGTGGGCAAGCATGGGGTCCGCGAGCGATTCCAACGCGCGCGGACCCCGGGTTCAAGCCTCGGCCAGTTCTAGAGAATCACGACGTTGCTCGTCTGGCAGGTCGAGAGATCGACGGCCTGGACCGAGCGGCCGCAAGCGCCCGCCGGGGCATTGAATGAGAGACCGGCAGAGCCCGCGCCGTTCGCGAAGATCACCGCGGCC
>CAZCXL010000396.1:0-2406 GCA_964502625.1 uncultured Planctomycetales bacterium
GGGAGTCTGCAGCATGGCAGCCTTTCCTGGCTGCGCCACTGGATGGCGGGCCCGTGCGCGTTGAGCCCGTGGTGGCGGAAGAGCCGCTGGAGATCCGTGTACGCGGAGCGGTGTTCGCCGTTCTCCTGCGCACTCCCGGGCGCGAGCGAGATCTGATCGCAGGATTTCTCGCGGCCGAGCGCGTGATTCGTGGCTCGGAAGACTTGAGCGCAGTCGAGCCTTGCTACGACGCAGAGCGCAGCGCGCCGGCCCCGCACGTGTGGAATGCTTCACTCGCAGAGGGCGTGGCCTTCGATCCTCGTCACGCGCGCGCGCTCACTGTCGGCTCAGCGTGCGGATTGTGCGGCACGCGCGTGCTCGAAGATCTGCGCGTTGGCTTGCCGCGCACGGTTGCGCCAACTCCGGATCTCGGCGTGAGCGCGCTTCGCGAAGCGTTTCAGGAGTTGCAACGCCGACAGACTCTCTTCTCCCGCACCGCCGGCTGTCACGGCGCCGCTTTGGTGCAAGCCGACGGCAGCGCGTGGCGCCTTTTGGATCACGCCGAAGATGTGGGACGCCACAACGCCACGGACAAGGTTTTGGGAGCTCGCCTGCTTGCGGGAGACTATCCGCTGGAGCAGCCGACGGGGCTCTTGGTCAGCGGCCGCGTCTCTTATGAGATCGTGCAAAAAGCCGCTTTGGCGGGCGTGGGCGCGGTCGCCGGAGTGGGAATGCCCACCTCGCTTGCGGTGGCGGCGGCGCGCGCGTGCGGCCTGAGTTTGCGCGGCTTCGTGCGCGATGCGGGCGGACTGCACTACGCCCCGCTGCACGACGAAGCGTTGCTCTAGTACTCGATGTCCACGAGATCCGTGACTGCGAAGTCGAGTGCGAATTCGCGCTCCACGTCAATGATGCGGCCGCGGCCGATGCGCTCCACGTAGGTCACGGCGCCTTGCTCTTCGCGGCCGTCCTTGAAGCGGACACGCACGCTGTAGCGGGTGCGTGCTTCCTTCAAACGGCGAACGATTTCGAGGACGTCGGGCAGTTCATGCGGGGGGACCGGGCTGACCATGAATGAGATGGGGCTATCTGGGCAGAAGTGAAACGGGCATCGACGCAAGGTCGAGCGCGCTGGAGCGAAGCAGGAGTGAAGACCAGGTCTCGAAGGGCGAGTCCGGAGATTCGGCGAGCCGGCGCAGCGAGGACAGCGGTTCGAAGCTGCCCGTCATCGCGGAGGTCTCGCGGATGGCCACGGGGAAATCCCGGGCGTCGAGCGCGTACACGAGTCCGACGTGCACTGCGCCGACCGGAGTGGTGTCGTCGTTGAGCAAACCGATCGGTCGGAGGCGCAACTCGGCCTCCGGCGGGAGCACGAGCTCTTCATGCAACTCGCGGTGGCAGGCGCGCGCGAAGAGATCCGGGCCGCCGCGGTCCTGCGGGGCGTCGCATGGATTGATGTGGCCACCGACGCCGATCGAGCGCTTGCCATGCAGCCGCTTCTCACCTTGGCTGCCAAGGCGGGTCAGGCAGAGCAACTCGGCATCTCGCATGACTGCCACGTAGGGGATGGGTTGCTTGAAGTCCGGCCGGGTCTCTGCCCACCGACGTTCGGCAAAAAATCCGTGCTCGCGGCAGGGCTGGAGGAACTCCTGCTCCAGGGCCGTCGGCGCGAGCGCCAAGAGGCCATGGGGTGTTGCGCTCGGGAAGAGCGAGGCGCGCGGCACCACCCAGACAAACTCCATGATGCGGGTCATTCTTGCCCTTTCCGTAAAAAAGGCAAGGGCACTCCGCAAGATATTGTGGAAACCGAAAACCAGGCCACGAGGAATAGGACCACTAGCCGTGGTACCACCACTAGAGAATTCCCCGAGGGAAGAAAAAGTGAGTGCCGTCCGTAAGCCGGGTCCTGTCCCCCTTGCGGGGTGGCAGCCATTCCTCTGGGTCCGACGTTGCCGCCGGCCTCAAACGCTCTACCCGGAGGTTAAGCGGTGCGGGCAGCACCTTCCTCCCTATGTGAGCTTTCTCCCGGTGGGGTTTGCCCTGCCACGCTTGTTACCAAGCGTGCGGTGCGCTCTTACCGCACCGTTTCACCCTTGCCGGCTCCTTGCGGAGCTGTGGCGGTTTATTTTCTGTGGCACTTTCCCTGGGGTTGCCCCCGGTGGTCGTTAGCCACCACCGTGCCCTATGGAGCCCGGACTTTCCTCGAAGAGCACAAGTCTCCCCGCGGCTGCCTGGACGACACTCGCCCGAATGATAGCAAGCTCTACTCTTCGGGTTCCTCGTCCGGTGGACGAGAAATCTCACCGAGGTATTCGCGCAGAATCACGACCGCGGCAACGCTGTCCAGATGTTCCTTCGCGCGTCGGCGATCGAATCCGCCTTCGCGCAGGAGCGCGCGTGCTTCGTGCGTGGTGTGACGCTCGTCGT
>CAZCXL010000397.1:0-2399 GCA_964502625.1 uncultured Planctomycetales bacterium
GTGTATGCCGGACTGATCGGGTTCTTCTCAGCGGTGCTCACCCGGTGGTACGGCCTCTTTGTCGCGATGCCGGTCTACGCGGTGGTCGTGCTCTTCATGCTGCCCTCCTTCCGCAACCAGTATGCCGGCATGATCCAAAAAGTCGGCTTAAGCACGATCGCCCTGATCTATCTCGGCTGCGAAACCGGAGACACGGAGGCTCAGGCCACGCGGCTCGCCGAGCGCGTGGCGCGCCTGAGATTTTTTCCAGATGCGGAAGGACGGAGCAACTTCGATCTGCACCAGATTGGCGGCGCCGTGCTCCTTGTCTCTCAGTTCACCCTGACGGCCGATCTGAGCAAGGGGCATCGGCCTTCCTTCGGGAGCGCGCTCGCGCCCGCGGAGGCGCGCATCCTTGTGGCCTGTTTCGCGCGGACGCTACGCGAGCGCGGGCTGTGCGTGGAGGAGGGGGAGTTCGGAGCTTCCATGCGGGTCAGCAGCGTGAATGAAGGTCCCGCGACCTATCTCCTGCAGGAGCCCGGTCCCATGGCCGCCGCTCGGACTTGACGGATCGCCACAAGTCCCGATACTGGCTGGACCTAGGAGCGCCGGCACCTTGTCCCCCCGGTCCGCGCGAATGAGTAAGAAGTCTCCCCAGACCGTCACCAAACGCGAGTTGGTGCAGCGCATCGCCGACCGCAGCGGTCAGACCAAGGTTCTCGTGCGCGAGGTCGTGCAATCTTTCCTCGACGAGATGGCCACCGAACTCGTGCGTGGGAATCGCTTGGAGTTCCGCAAGTTCGGAGTGTTCGAAGTGCGGCGGCGCCCGGGCCGGATCGCGCAGAATCCCAAAACTCTGGAGCGCGTCGAAGTGCCGGACAAGCGTGTGGTCCGCTTCAAAGTCGGCAACCTTTTGCGCCGCATGGTGGACGAAGAGCGGATCGACTTGATCGACGGGCTACGCGACCGCGACTGAGCGCTGGGCTCAGATCGCCGTCAGCGCCTGCTCAAGATCGCGCAGCAGATCTTGGCCGTCTTCGACTCCCACGGACAGACGGACGAGGCCATCGGTGATGCCGATCTTACGCCGGATTTCGGGCGGCACGGAGGCGTGGGTCATCGGAGCGGGCAGTTCCACCAGCGACTCCACGCCGCCGAGCGATTCAGCCAGCGCGAAGAGCTGCAAGCGCTTGACCACGGCGCGGGCTGCGGCCTCTCCGCCGCGCACCTCGAAACAGATCATGCCGCCGAAATCGCGCATTTGTTCGCGCGCGAGCGCATGCTGCGGATGGCTGGCCAGGCCGGGATAGATCACCCGCTCCACTTTGGAGTGCGCCTCGAGGAAGGGCGCGAGCATGCGCGCGTTGGAGCAGTGGCGTTCCATGCGCAAGTGCAGGGTGCGCAAGCCGCGCAAAGTGAGGAAGGAATCGAACGGGGAGTTCGAGGTGCCGGCGGAGTTCTGATGGAACCAGACGTCGTCCTTGCGCGCGAGGTCGCGCAAGATCAGCGCGCCTCCCACGACGTCGCTGTGCCCGGAAACGTACTTGGTCGTGCTGTGCAGCACGTAATCACAGCCGAAGGCGATCGGATTCTGCAGCGCAGGAGTGGCGAAGGTGTTGTCCACGGCCACTTCGGCCCCGACTGCGCGCGCCGCTTTGACCGCCGCTGCGAGCGGAGTCAGTTTGAGCAGCGGGTTGGTGGGCGTCTCCAGGTAGAGCAGGCGGGTGTCGCGCGGTAGACGGGCCAGTTCTTCCGGCTTGCTCGTGTCGATGTAGAGGAAGCGCAGTCCGAAACGTTCCTCGACGCGCCGGAAGAGCCGGCCCGTGCCGCCGTAGAGGTCATCGCCTGCCACGATCAAGTCACCCGGTTTGAGAGTGAGCAGAAGGGTGTGGATCGCGGCCATGCCGCTGCCAAAGGCGAAACCTGCGGCGCCGCCTTCCAGATTCGCGATCGCGTCCTGCAACGCGAACCGCGTCGGATTTTGGGTGCGGGAATACTCGTAGCCGAGCCGCGGCACCGCCGGCGCGTCTTGCACGTAGGTGCTCGTCATGTAGATCGGCGGCATGACTGCGCCGGTCTGAGGGTCGGCCGTCCAACCAGCGTGAACTGCGCGCGTGCCGAAGCCCTGGGATTCTTGCTGAGACATTTCTATGCGTGAGTAGCGTGAGAGATTCGTCGTAGGCCGAGGAGCAGATCGCGGCGATCGAAGGGAACGAAAGTTCCGTCCGCCCGACGCACCAGCACGGACTCGCGGCGGGAGAGGGCTTCGAGCGCCGCTTGCCAAGGCTGCGCGGCGTCCAAACAAGGCGGCGCGGGAGCGAGATGGTCCTTCACCTGGAGGGTGCTCAACACTGCGCCGGTGGCCAGGCGCCGTAGCGCGGCGTCTTGAGCCCCTCCTGGATGTCGGCGCCCCACGCGAA
>CAZCXL010000398.1:0-2397 GCA_964502625.1 uncultured Planctomycetales bacterium
CGCCGGGGTCGAAAGCTTGGGCTCCTGAGAGGGTGGCGCGCAGCACGGAATCGCTTCCCGACTGCATGGGCACCGGCAGCAGGCGCAAGAATTTGCTGGAGCGCGCCAGAGCCTCGGCGAGCGCCGGCGTTACGTACGAGGGATGCAAAGTGATCAATCGTATGCGCTCGAGTCCATCCACGGATTCGAGCGCGTCCATCAGGTGCGCAAGATCGGCGCGCTGCTCCGAGGCGAGATCGCGACCGTAGGAGTCGATCGTTTGGCCGAGCAGATGGACTTCGCTCACTCCGTCTTCGACCAAACGACGCACTTCGCTCAAGATTTCCGGCGCAGGCCGGGATTCGACCCGACCGCGGACCCGCGGAACCACGCAGTAAGTGCAGTTGAGGTCGCAGCCGCGCATGACGGCCACGTGGGCGGAGTGTCCGGCGGCGCGACCACTCAAATCCCGCACCACTTCATCCACGCGCTCCTCAGCATTGCCGAGCGCGAGGACTCGCTCCTCTCCCCCGAGCACACGGTCCACGAAGTCCGGGAGGCGCGGGAAGTGCCGCGAACCGCACACCACGTCCACGTGAGGCTCGCGCGCGAACAACTCGGCGCCTTCGCGGTCGGCCATGCAGCCGATCACCCCCACTACCACGCCCGGTTCCTCGCGTTTGCGCCGCTTGAGATCCCCCAGCAGGCTGTGCACGCGCTCTTCCGCGTTCTCACGCACTGAACACGTGTGGAAGAGCACGGCCTGCGCCATTGCGGGTTCCGACGCCTCGGTCCAGCCCCGGCGCAGGAACGACGCGCGGATCAACTCGCCGTCGTAAAAATTCATCTGGCAGCCGTAGACCCGCAGATGAAAACTGCGCGGAACGGCGACGGAGCGCGGAGGGGCGGAGACCGGCGGCATCAGGCATCGGCCCGAGTGGCCGTCAGTCGTTGCTCACCGTCTCGAGAATCTTCACTCCGCAACCCGGACCGACGCGGAAGTCGGTTTCCATGTCATCGAAGTTGAGGCCGGTTTCCTCTTCGATCTCCGTGCGCAGGAGGCGGTGGACGGCCCCGTCCGCGGTCATGTAAATGATTCCTGAGCGGTGCCACATCTCGGCATCGCTGATGATGGCCGTGCTGCCCGGGCTCTTGTCCAGACGGCGCCGCATCTCACGGTCGCCGCCGGTATCGAATCCGGCGTATGAGGTGTAGCCCGGTCCGATCGAATCCCAATCGGAAAGGTATTCCGTGATGGTGGTCGAATCCGGCTCCAAGCCTTGATCGGCGAGGCAGGCCTCGAAGGTGTGTGCAGGACTGAAGAAGGCGTTGGCCTGCTGTTCAGTTTTCTCGACCAGGCCGTCCTTCCAGGGCCGAATGAAGTAGCGCTGGCCGGTGTCGCCCGGTTGGTTGCCGTTGTGATTGGCGGACCAATCCAGCAGGAAGATGTGCAGCCGACCCATGTTCTTCTCGCTCGCGGTCATCCGCGCGCGGTCAAACCATTCCGGGGCGTTGATCACCAGGTAAGTCGAAAGGATGCCGATGATGACGATCACCACCATCATTTCGAGCAGAGTGAATCCGGCACGTAGGGTCCGCACGATCATGTCAGGTTCCTTGAGAGTAGTCGTTGGCGTAAGTGAGTTGTTCCGTGGTCAGCGCGTCGATGCCAAGGCCCATGGACCGCAGCTTTACGCCCGCGATCTCCTGGTCGAGCTCTTGGGGCAGCACGTGGACGGCTTTGCTGAGCTTCGCGCCGGTGCGCGCGAGCATCAGCATGGCCTGGAATTGGTTGGCAAAGGACATGTCCATCACCTCGCTCGGATGGCCTTCCGCTGCGGCCAGGTTGACCAGCCGGCCTTGCGCCAGCACGTAGATGCGGCGGCCGTCGCGCATGCGGTATTCCATGCAGTTGTCGCGGACCTCGCGTTTGCTGACGGACAGGGCTTCCAGATCCTTGAGGTTGATCTCGCAGTCGTAGTGGCCGGTATTGCACACCACGGCGCCGTCCTTCATGCGCTCGAAGTGGCGCTTGACAATGACGTCCTTCATGCCGGTGGCGGTGATGAACACGTCTCCCGCCGCGGCGGCGTCGTCCATTTTCATCACGTCACAGCCGTCGAGCACGGCCTTCAGGGCGGCCGTGGGCTTGATTTCGGTGGCGATCACCCGCGAACCCATGCCCTTCGCGCGCATTGCGCAACCGCGGCCGCAGTGCCCGTAGCCGGCGACCACGAAGTTCTTGCCCGCGAGCAAGATGCTGGTGGCGCGCAGGATTCCATCCAGGCTCGATTGTCCTGTGCCGTAGACGTTGTCGAAATCCCATTTGGTTTCCGCGTCATTGACGGCGATCACGGGATACATAGTCAAGTTCGGCGCTGAAACGAGTCTGGGCCCTGTGCTAGCTCTTTCACTAAT